>CAVDGK010000044.1:0-10909 GCA_963607995.1 Oscillospiraceae bacterium
CTGTTGATGAGAGCACAAATGACGAAGTTATCCTGCCGGAGACAGAGGCAGTTAATGGCGTCAGTGACAGTGAATATGTTAAAAGTTATGATCATATTGATGTGAAAGTGGACGGTGCTTATTCCATCAATGTGGATGGCACCACCTATAACATTAAAGGAACACTGGATGCAGATTCTATTAAAGTTGTATTCAAAACATCTGGTGGGGAGACAGAATATGACGGATTTAGTGCAACCCGATCAGAAGGCTCTAAAATAGAATACAGCCTTAAGGTAGGTTCTAATGAGAATATTTTTGAAAAAATAAGCTGGGGCAGTGCGTCTTACACCATGACCAATGTGTATGTCAGTGCCCGTATTCTCTTAAGTAATGTGCCGGCTATTCTGGCAGATATTTTGCCAAAGATGGAAGGCGGCCAGTATTATGAGGACATTGTCAGCATGCAGTATGCCGGTGTGCAGGAATGTACCGGTGGCAGGGGTATGAGAAGTGAAGGCAACAACGGCACACCTACCGGCCTTGACCTTTATATTACGGCTCAGGGTGCCGGGGTTTATCTTACCAAAGGCAAACTGGCCATTCAGAAGGTTATTGTCAACGAAGGCGGGACAGCCATTGCAGATGATACAGCCTTTACATTTACCATAAAAGGAAATGACACGGATAATACTTATAGTAATACCGTGACGGTAAAGGGTGGTGAAACTCTTACCTTGAAGGATATTCCGGCAGGGAACTATACCATTACAGAGACGCAGCAGACTGGTTATGCGATCCGTTCCATTGATGGGGAAGCGACTACCAATTACAGTAAAAATTATACCGTTGTGGCAAAGAATGATGATGCCATTCCGGTAGCCACATTTACCAATACAAAATTAACCGAAAAATCCTCCCTCAATATTAAAAAGACAGCCAGCGGACTTGCAGAAGGCAGCACTTATCCGAATCCAACTATCAACATTTATGCAACGGATGAGGCCGGCTATAAGCTTGATGATGAACCAATCTGGAGCGGCAGCCTTGAGACCAATGGCGACACACTTTATCTGACACCGCTTTTAAAAGAAGGTACTTATCTTGTAGAAGAAAATGGTGCCCAGGTTGAAGGTTATGACTGTGTAACGAGCCTTACGGTTGATGAAAATGGTACGGCTTATCCAAATTCAGGCATGCTCTTTAATGTCAGTGGTTTTCAGAAAACTTATTCCATTACAGTAAATAATCAGTACAGCGAAGCTAAACCGCCGGTTCCGATCCAGGAAGAGACGATTTCCGTATCCGTGGAAAAAATCTGGGATGATGGCGAATCTGCAGACCGTCCGGAATCCGTTGAGGTACAGCTTTACTGCAATGATGATGCTTATGGCAATGCCGTAATATTAAATGAAGATAATAACTGGGCCTATACCTGGAACGAACTGGATCAGGATGCTGTCTGGACAGTGGATGAAGTTAATGTGCCTGAAGGATATGAGAAGGATGTATCCCATGATGGCAATGACTGGATGATCACTAATACGAAGACAGAAGATGAACCAATTACCACTCCGACTCCTGAACCTACAGAAACTCCTGAACCTACGGTAACGCCGAAGCCTTCAGTTACACCTCAGCCGACAACAACACCGAAAACGACGGTGACACCCAAGCTGACAAGTCAGGTTCCTAAGACAGGGGATGATAATAATGTTGCCGTATGGGTTGCCCTGGCCTGTGTGGCAGTGGCCGGTGTATTGTTTATCATTTGGAATAAAAAGGGGTCAGGCAAGCAATAAGATGAGGAATTATTGAAAACACTTCGAGAAGATGTGCATTTGCGCAAAGAAATATGTCAAATGCGCATGGACTGGCGGAGAGATCTTCAAAGGTGAAACTCTTTACCGCAGGAGTACAATATTTTAGCAGTATTTTGCAAGCATCAAGGCAAGAATGGCGGCTTGCCTGCATAATAGAAAAAGAAGTCCGGTGGGGTTGTCCCGGACTTCTTTTTTTAAACAAGTGGGTTGATTTTAGCCGTGATTTTGCCATACACTAAGAAATAGGGGGAAATCTTTATGACGATTAATGATATTGCTAAATTATCGACTGAACTGTTGACACGTTATTATGATAATGATGTGCAGCCTTTTTTCGATTGTTGCCATGATGATGTTTTGTGGTTAGGTCCGGCTGAAAACCAGATCATACGGACAAAGAAAGCTTTGGTAGAAGCCTTTGAAAAAGAAGAAAACCAGCTGCGCTTTGCAGTCTACAATCTGACGGCAGTTCCCTGTCACATTTGTCCGAACTGCACGGAAGTTCTCATGACTTTTACGGTTGATACTTTTTGGCCGGATGGCAGTGCAAACCGTGTGGCTCAGCGCATTACCCTTACCTGGGATGTGCGGAGAGATAAGGCACTGATACGTGTCTGCCATATTTCCAATCCTATTGCCTATGACCAAAGGGATTCCATTTATCCGGTCCATTTCCTGGAAAGCTATCCCTATATGACACTTTACAAGAAACCGTCAAAGAAACTATCTTTTAGCGGCATCAATAAATCCATTCTCTATACCAGTCCGGAAGAAATCCTTTATATGGAAAGCGTTGGAAATCATACGCTTATTCATATGGCAACTCAGACTTTTGAGTGTGCCGAGCGCTTGTCTGCCATCGATAAGCGGATGAAAGATACCTTCGTACGTTGTCATGCCAGTTATCTGGTGAATCCTTCCTATGTCCGGTCTATCGAACGTTTTGCCCTGACCATGGAAAATGATAAGAAAATTCCAGTGCCGGAGAAGAAATATACGACAGTGAAGGCGCTGCTTTTGAAGAAATAGTGGGGTATTCATCGTAGAAATTAAAGCATATGTGAGAAGACGGGAAAAGGGAGCCTCATGGAGACTCCCTTTTTAGATCACACTTTTAAATTCAATTAGGATTACATCTTTAGTGTTTAATATTTTTCTTTATTCCTGCACTCAGGGTACCTAATACTCCAAGTGAGACAAGAAGAAGTATAATATATAGCTCTGCTGCAGAACGATCGTCAGTCTTGGGCGCAGCTGCCGTATTTTCTTCCGCAATGGTATTAATAGTTGTGGAAGATGTTTTTGCAGCAGAAGGCGTTACTTCGTTCGTTTTTGCTTGCGATGCAGCAGGTGTTGTCGTTGGTACTACGGTTGGAGTGGGAACTTCTTCTTTGTCATCTTCTGTTATAGTCGGAGTGAGTTTTGCGAGTACTGTCTCTTCTTTTGTGATTTCATTTTCTGCATTTTCATCACTAAAATATTTTTTACAGTCATTGCAATACCAGTATTCAGTATTACCTTCTTCTGTCAGTGTGGCCGGCTTTTCAAAAGTGTATACAAGATTGATGTGATTTTGCAGATTAACATCTCCGTAAGGCTGTTTACAGATATCGCAGACAGCCTGTGTTGTACAGGTTGCAGTTCCACCGGAATGCTCCTCTTTGCCATCAGTTCCATCGCAGCCAGAGCATTTATACCAGTGCTCTGTTTCATCATATTGCAAGATTGAGAAATTATGATCAGCTGTTGGAATTGTTTTAGGGACGGATAGTGCTACTTTTCCAGCTTCATCTTCGAAAAGTTTTCCGCATTCCTCGCAGGACCAATATGCTTCATAACCCTCTTCGGTGCATGTGGCATCTTTCTTTTCAACCTTTACCAAAGTATGCGCTTTTAAATCTCCATAAGGCTGATTGCAAACTTCACAAACAGCTTTTACTGTACAGGTTGCAATCAGCCTTTATGTGATTCTCTATTTCGCTGCTCCGTACATCCGGGATTTTGACACTCCTGCCAATGAAAATCGCCATCGTATTTATAGTTTGTAGCATAATTATGTGGAACTTTAGCTTGTATGTGGTGCAAATAGCAGAAATAAAAATCAAATGAATCATCAGCTCCTTGATAATTATTTGTTGTTCCATTAAATATTTCGGATTCTTGGGGACAGGTTACCGCGACAGTCTGCATGGCAGATACATCACTTATGTGTAACGCTAACAAAAGTAAAACAGAAATAAAACACACCCTCAATTTCTTCATACTATTCATATAAATCTTTGAATATGTGGATTTTGTATAGTAGTGAAAAATCCAATACGAATCAAAGATTTTTCCTCCTGCAATGTAATTTTAAAAAACAACATTTTGGTAAGTTCATTATATTAAGCACTCTTTTGGCAGAGCAAGAGCTTCGTAAAAAATGACTTGCCTTTGTACAAAAATAACTTGTGCTTTGAAATCGGATTTGTCAGGATAAGAGGGATGGTGTATGATATTTTTTATATTTTTTACGAATGAAAATAGCTTTTGCCAAGAGCTGTTTTGTAAAAAAATCTGCATCTTAGAATGCAGATAAACTCACACATTTCACGATCCATTATAATAAGAGGAGATTATTATGAGTGAATCAAAGGTTTACTTTACGACTTTCAAGGCAACCGGCAGGGAAAATCTTCTGCAAAAATTGCACCGTTTGATGAAAACCGCCGGCTTTGAAGACATTGATTTTAATGAAAAATATGCAGCTATTAAAATTCATTTTGGTGAATATGGTAACCTTGCATTTCTCCGCCCCAATTACGCCAAGGTTGTGGCTGACTATGTTAAGGAACTGGGGGGCAAGCCTTTTTTGACAGACTGCAATACTCTTTATGTAGGCAGCCGCAAGAATGCCCTGGATCATTTGGAAACAGCTTATGTCAATGGTTTTTCACCTCTTCAGACAGGATGCCATGTCATTATCGGAGATGGCCTGAAAGGAACCGATGAAACCATCGTGCCGATTGATGGCGAATATGTAAAAGAAGCCAAGATTGGCCATGCCATTATGGATGCAGATGTCTTTATTTCCCTGACACACTTTAAAGGCCATGAAATGGCTGGTTTCGGTGGGACCCTAAAAAATATTGGTATGGGCTGCGGCTCCCGTGCCGGTAAAATGGAGCAGCACTGCGATGGAAAACCAAGTGTCAATCAGGACGTATGCGTTGGCTGCGGAGCATGCTCAAAAATCTGTGCTCACGGAGCACCTGTTATCAAAGATCATAAAGCTGCCATCGATCATGACAAATGCGTTGGCTGCGGCCGGTGCCTGGCCGTTTGCCCAAAAGATGCCATTGCAGCTGATTTCAGCGATTCTATTAAGGTGCTCAACTGCAAGATTGCTGAGTACTCAAAGGCTGTTATCAAGGATCGGCCCAATTTCCATGTATCCCTGATCTGTGATGTATCGCCTAACTGTGACTGCCATGCCGAAAATGATGTACCTATCGTTCCCAATATCGGTATGCTTGCTTCTTTTGATCCGGTCGCGCTGGATCAGTGCTGTGTTGACCTCGTCAATAAGCAGCCAGTTCTGTCCGGTTCCGTGCTGGCAGAAAATCTTGAGATGCATGGACATGAAGATCACAATCATGAGCATTTCCATATGACCCATCCGGATGCAGAGTGGGAAACCTGCCTTGAGCATGCCGTTAAAATCGGCCTTGGTTCAAGAAAATATGAGATGATTACCATCTGATAATACCAGGGGACAATGTCAAAACTCTGATACGAGCTCATTCTCAAGAGGCGTTTTGACATGAGTCCCCGTTCTAATAGAAATAAGTCGACGTTACCAAAGAAAATTAGCGGGTTACGAATGTTTGAAGGGTGCTATGTGGCAGTGGTATAGACTTAGCACCGACCGAGGCGGAGATGCGAGAATGCGCAGCACACAGCAATCCGAGTATTAAAGCTGCAACACATTAGGATTTTAAGTAAAGGAGGTTTGGCTTATGACGGATATTGAACAGCTTCAGCAGATAATAGACACCCACGAAAAAATCGTTTTCTTCGGTGGGGCCGGTGTTTCTACAGAAAGCGGCATTCCTGATTTCCGAAGTCAGGATGGTCTTTATAATATGAAATATAAATATCCGCCGGAAACCATTATCAGCCATAGCTTCTTTACAAAAAATCCGGAAGAATTCTGGCGCTTTTATCGGGATAAAATGCTGATTAAAGATGCCCAGCCAAATGCAGCTCACCTTAAATTGGCGGAACTTGAAAAAGCAGGCAAGCTGACAGCTGTGGTTACACAGAATATTGATGGTCTTCATCAGAAGGCCGGAAGTCAGAAAGTTTATGAACTGCACGGCTCAACACTGCGGAATTATTGCATGAAGTGCCATAAATTTTATGATATGGATTATGTCAAAAAAGCCGATACACCAGTTCCTATGTGTCCTTCCTGTGGAGGCAAGATCAAACCGGATGTCGTGCTCTATGAAGAAAGTTTGAATCAGGATGTCATGTATGGTGCCATAAAAGCAATTTCTGAAGCAGATTGTCTTATTATCGGCGGTACCTCTTTAGTGGTTTATCCAGCTGCAGGCATGATTGATTATTTTACCGGTGATGCACTGGTGCTCATTAACAAAACGACAACTTCGAGAGATAAGTTTGCTGATTTGGTCATCACCAAGCCCATCGGCGAAGTATTTTCTCAAATTAAGATAAAATAGCATTGCAGAAAATATAGAAATTAAAGGATCTCAATGAGATGACAAAACGACCTTTTGTCACTTTAAATAATTGAATTGATAGGAATATCATAAATAACACAGAGGGAGAGTAGAATTGAAAAAAATCACGAAAATTTGGTCATCCATGAGCCTTGTGCTCAAAATAATCATTGGACTTATCATCGGTGCATTACTTGGTGTATTTCTTCCCCAGGCAACTTTCGTCAGCATTTTGGGAACACTTTTTGTTAATGCCCTTAAAGCCATTGCACCGATTTTGGTAGCGTTCCTTGTAATGAGTGCTCTCGCTAAATCTAAAAGCGGACTTGGATCCCGTTTCCGTTCGGTCATTTCTCTTTACATGATCAGCACCTTCCTGGCAGCTATTGTTGCCGTCCTGGCAAGTTTTATTTTCCCAATTACGCTTGTGCTGCAAGGCACCACAGATTCAACAGCTCCAAGTAATATTAAAGAGATTTTTGAGAATCTTCTTAAAAATATGGTTGCCAATCCGCTGGAAGCCCTGTCTTCCGGAAATTATCTCGGTGTTCTTTTCTGGGCAATCTTCGCCGGTCTTGTTATGAAAAAGATCGCCAGTGAAAATACCATTAATGTCATATCTGATTTTTCGGATATCGTATCACGGATCGTTACTCTGATCATTCAGTGTGCACCCTTTGGTATCCTGGGTCTGGTTTACTCAACTGTTTCAGAAAATGGTATTGGAGTCTTTAGAACTTACGGCAAACTTCTGGCTGTTTTGATTGGCAGTATGCTGGTGGTTTCACTTATCGTGGATCCTCTTATTGCCATGATCTACCTTCGGAAAAATCCTTATCCACTTGCACTTAAGTGTCTTCGGGAAAGTGGTCTGACCGCATTTTTCACCAGAAGTTCTGCAGCCAATATTCCGATTAATATGGGACTTTGCAAAAGGCTGGGGCTGGATCAGGATTTCTATTCTGTTGCCATTCCTCTTGGAGCTACCATCAATATGGACGGAGCTGCCATTACCATTACAATTATGACACTGGCAGCGGCACATACCATGGGCGTCAGTGTGGATCTTCCTACAGCCATCCTTCTGAGCTTTACAGCTACTTTAGGTGCTTGCGGTGCATCCGGTGTGGCCGGCGGTTCTCTTCTTCTTATTCCCATGTCCTGCTCACTTTTTGGCATCAGTTCTGATATTTCCATGCAGGTTGTTGCCCTTGGCTTTATCATCGGTGTCGTTCAGGATTCTGTTGAAACCGCTCTTAACTCCAGCGGTGATGTTCTTTTCGCTGCTACGGCAGAATTCCATAATCGTATGAAACATGGTGAAAAGATTGATCTGTCACGCAAAGGTCTGGCAGAAGATAAAAGTGTGGAATAATTTATAAAAGTGTAAGAGCACCCACTGCCTTTAGGTGGTGGGTGCTCTTGAACGAGGTGCTGGGGTCAAGCCCAGTACATCGTAGGCACGTAGTGCCGCTTTTATATGAGCAATTAGCGAAGCGAATTGCGAATATCATTGAAAAGATTCAAGAGCAATTAGCGAAGCGAATTGCGAATATCCTTGATTAAATTTAAAGATAAAATGTATTACCTTCGGGTGAAGGGTGGGTCTTGAAAAATACACGTCAAAGAGAAAATGTACTGAGGAAATCCACGAATTCCTGAATATAATCCGGCAACATCTGATTCTTCTGGTAAATGAGATAGAACTGTCGTCCTTCGGCTTCGGCATCAAAGTTAAGAGATAAGAGACTTCCGTCTTTTATCTCTTTTTTTACCACCAGATCGGAAATAAGGGAAACGCCAAGGTCTGCCTGAACCAGCGCTTTAATGACATCGGGACTGTCGGAACGAACAGAAACTGTTAGATCATTTTCTGTAAGATGCAGGCGGGATAAGAGATTAGAAGCCTCCTTTCCGCTGCCGCTTCCTTTTTCCCTCATGATAAAAGGAGTATCGGTCAGCCAGTCGAGGTTTTCCGGATGTGCTATATAAGAAAGATAAGGTTCCTTATTAGGCATAATGAGAATCAGATGATCCTTCATAAGAGGCAAAACCTGAAGTCCTTTATTATGACATGGCATACCAATGAGGCCGATGTCGTACCGGCCATCGGAAATAGCTTCCATGACAGTTTCACTGTTTCCTTTGTGGATATCATAGGCGATTTCAGGATGCTTCTGTCGATAAATCGCTAAAGCCGGAGGCAGAATGCAGTCAGAAGGAATGCTGGAAGCGGCAATAAAAATGCGGTTTGAATCTTTGCGTGAACACCGCTGGATCATGCGGTCCTTCTGGGCCAGAATGGATTCGGCAAAGTGATAAAGCTCAAGCCCGGCGTCCGTGACGGCAATGGATTTTGTGGTGCGGCGAATCAGCGTCACCCCAAGCTCTTCTTCAAGCTGCCGAATTTGGGAACTAATGGTAGGCTGGGTTAGAAAGAGCACATCAGCGGCTTTGGTAAAACTATTGTATTTAACAACAGCAGCAAAAGTCTGCAAGTGTTTAAATTCCATACAAAACCTCCTTAAGAGCGGCAAGTGCGCAATCCACCTCGTCATCTGTATTGAAATATCCAAATGAAAAACGAATGGTTCCGGTGGGAAAAGTCCCCAGAGTTTTGTGAGCAGAAGGAGCACAATGAAGTCCTACCCGGGTCATAATGCCATATTTGTCATCAAGTATATAGGAGACTTCAGCCGGATCCATTTTCATAGACTGAATGGAAATAACCCCAACCCGGTTTTGAATATCTTTTTTTCCAATAATTTTAATGAGACCTTCATTTTCAAGAGGAAGAAGATCATTGAGAAAATGTTCTGTCAGAGCCATTTCGTGGCGGTATATATTTTCGATGCCTTTCTCTTTAAGGAAAAGAAGGCCTTCGCGGAGTCCCATAATGCCGGGAATATTGAGAGTTCCGGCTTCAAAGCGGTCCGGCATAATAAGGGGGACGTCTTCTGTATGACTAAAGCTTCCCGTTCCTCCGGAAAGCAAAGGTTCTATTTTGAGATTAAGATCTCTTTTGAGAATAAATCCGCCGATCCCCTGGGGACCTAAAAGTCCTTTGTGCCCGGTAAAGGCCAGGGCATCGATATGCATTTCTTCCATATTAATAGGAAGGAGTCCGGCACTCTGGGCAGTATCCAGAATAAAGAGCAAATTATGTTTATGACAAAATTCTCCTACTTCCTGAACCGGAAGAATGGTGCCGCAGACATTAGAGGCATGGGTCATGATGACGGCACGGGTATTTTCATTTACTGTTTCATGAAGTTTTTCTAGAGGAAGAGTCCCATCGCTTTGGCAGGTAATACGACTGTATGTTACGCCTTGTGTGGTAAGTTGATTTAAAGGCCGCATGACGGCATTATGTTCCATGGAGGAGACGATGACGTGATCTCCTGACTTTAAAAGTCCCTTCAAAATGACATTGAGACTTTCCGTGATATTTTTTGTGAAAATAACCTGAGATGGATCTTCGCCATGGAAAAGTTCAGTAAGCAGTTCACGGGTTTCGAAAACCAGAGCTTCAGCGTTATAGGCTGAGTTGTAAGATCCGCGGTTGATATTGCTGCCGCAGGTGGTCATGTAGTTATAGACCGCTTGTGGAACGGATGGGGGTTTGGGAAATGTGGTAGCGGCATTGTCAAGATATATCTGGGTCATATGAATCCTTCTTATGTAACTTAAGTATACTTTTTTGATTGATGATGAATAAAGTAAGACAGTGAATCTACGAAAAGCATAGCATCTATTTATTTGAAATTCAAATAAATGACAAAAAAGAACCAAGGTTTTTTATTGGTAATCTTCAAAATTCGATGATACGATTGTTAAAATAAAATAACTCGATAAAAGGGGGTATTTCAATGAGTAAAAATAATGGAAAGCTGGGCATTATCATAGCCGGGCTTATCATTGGCGTTATTGCGTCAGTTCTGGTACTTTTCGGAAATCCGACAAATATGGGTTTCTGTATTGCATGTTTCATTCGTGACACAGCCGGTGGACTCGGCCTTCACAGGGCGGAAGCCGTTCAGTACATTCGTCCTGAAATCATCGGTATTATCCTGGGAAGTTTCCTTATTTCTGTAGGAACTAAGGAATTTAAGGCAAGAGGCGGCAGCTCTCCGCTGACACGTTTTATTCTCGGTTTCTTTGTAGCTATCGGCTGCCTGATGTTCTTGGGCTGCCCCTTCCGTATGATCATTCGTCTGGCAGGCGGTGACCTGAATGCTATTTTTGGTCTTGTTGGCTTTGCCCTGGGCGTTCTGGTAGGTGTCTTCTTCCTGAAGAAGGGCTATTCACTTAAGAGAACCTATGCCCAGCCTGTGCTGGAAGGTGTAGCTATGCCGGCTATTCAGGTGGTTATGCTGATTC
>CAVDGK010000045.1:0-10729 GCA_963607995.1 Oscillospiraceae bacterium
GTCCTGGCCTGGCCGGTAACACCATCTGCTGCACTGATGACCAATACAGCAAGATCCAGTACCCGCAGGGTTCTCTCCATTTCCGGAGAAAAATCTGCGTGGCCCGGTGTATCCAAAAGGGTATATGTAATTTCTTTATTTTCTGAAGGATGGGTAACGAAACGGGTCTGTTTGGAGTAGATAGTAATGCCTCGTGCCCTCTCCATTTCATCGGTATCCAGGTAGGAGTCACCATTATCAACCCTTCCCAGCTTCCGGATCATGGCTGTCTCATAGAGAAGAGCCTCCGAAAGAGTGGTCTTGCCCGCATCTACGTGAGCCAGGATACCAATGACGCGATTTTCCTTCTTTATTTCTTCATTTTTCATATACTACGCAATCTGTCGGAAGGCATGTACTGCTTGCTTCCGAAGTCTTTTATTTTTTGAAGAACTATTTTAAACAGCTTTAATATTCGTCCTCAATTTCGTGAACCCTTTTATACAGGTAAGCATTGGCCGGCACGCGAATGCTTTCTTCTTTTGCCAAAGCCATTACCTCGCCGGCGAACATTTCCACTTCAGATTTATTCTTGTTAATGCGATCCTGTCCCATGGAAGGTGTTGCCTTGGGATCCAGAGTGGAAAGAATATGGAAATAGCGCTCCAGATCCTTTTCGGAAATAGGAATGCCTTTTTTCCCGGCCAGCAGAATAACTTCTCTCATAGCTGCAACAGCTGTCATATTTTCAATAGTTCCTTCTTTCAGCATACCACCGTAACCACATTCAAATACCATGCAGGTCTGGTTGCAGCCCACATTAAGCATGAATTTGGCCCACATTTCGATGAGAATATTTTCGTGGATTTCGTGAGCCAGACCGGCCTTTGTCAGAAATGCATCCAGAGTGGAAAGCTTTTCTTCCTGACCTTCCGTCAGGGTACCAAGAGCCAGTTTGCCTGACTTTGTATAAATGAGTTTTCCAGGGAAATGCATAGCATCCATGCCAAGGGCGACACAACCAAGAACTTTCTCGACTCCAAAACGTTTGCCGATAATTTTTTCTGTGGATATACCATTCATAACGGAAATGATGATAGTATCATCTCCCACAGCTTTAGCCATGGTGTCTAAGGCTGATGGGAGGCTGTTATATTTTACGGCTACGATAATAAGATCGCAGGACACCGCCTCATCAGAGGGTTTCATCGTGAAGGTTTTCTCTACACCGTTTACTTCATTTTTTTCGTCCTTATGTCTTTCATAGCGGGGACGATCCATATAATAAACGACTTCTGCCTCCGGATCTCCTTCCGTAATCATGGATCCGTACATCAAACCTAAAGCACCCATACCAATGATGCCGACTTTTCTAATCTCTCTCACTTTATTTTATCCTCATACTCTCAGATTCGAAAATCAAAATTTATATTAAAGAACATTTATAACATTTCGTTTCTTAATTCTGTAGAAATAATATCACCTAACAATCTTTTCCATCACCTTCCGCCCTATACCCCATTTTTCTCTTTCGATACACAGAGCAAGGTCAATGTACTCCTGCTAAGGAAGACCCTCGATGAGGCCGGCACTTAGTAAGCCGGAGCACTCTGTACGAACGGCGAACTTAGTGTCCGCTGCTCGACGAGGGTCGCGAAAGCGTGTCTTGTCGTGCAGGAAAGCTAAGGCCTGCTCGTTCGTATCGATCTTCCACTCTTCTCATCTCATCTTCTTCATCTGCTCGAAGAGTTCCAGGTCTTCCCTTGTAATCTTAAGATTAGTGGTCATAGTCTCTGCTCCCGGTTTCGTCATGGAAACCTCAAAGACAGAACCTTCCGGAACACCGGAAATCACTTCATTCTGCATAAAAGCCACAATTTTCGGATGACGTGCCTGGAACTCACGAAACATCGAAATCATTTTCATCATATCTGCCGGATTAGCCATACTATTTTCTCCTTTCAAACCTTGGAAACACGCTTTACGAGTTTCGCAAATTATCGCTGCATTCGCAAAATGCCCATGCAAGCATGGACGCCTGGCTCATTGCTTGCGTAAATCAACCCATAATTTAATTACAACGGATATCGAACCATGCCGCACCCTTAAGGAAGCTTAGAATCCGAATATCCTTTAAATTATTCCACTGATAATCAAACGGATGATGCCCAGGATAAGTAAATGTCCCGGATAAAAAATATAAAAGAACCACTTAAAGAAGGTACCACCCCTTTTTGCCTTCTTTCCATTATAAAGATAGATATAGGACAAACCGGCTGAGGCTGTTGCTGCACCTGCAATAATTCCGGTTAATATACCTCCAAGAATAGCCGAGTCAAAAAGGATAAGACTTTCACCATCGATATTTATAATCGTCATCATGATAGCAACTGAAGCCGCCCCTAAAAAGCAGGCTTTTTTCAAACCTTCTTTGTCTTTACCAAAATGCAGATAATAAATGGTCAAAAGAGGTCCGATAATACTCCAGTCACAAAAATAGGTAACCGCTATAAGACCGACAATGATCAGACCTTTCAGCCTTTCATTTTGAATCTCATACCATGCCGCCGTAATACCCAGACAGCAAAGCAGAGTGAACATCATATTATATTCAGTGAAACTTATAATTTTGGATGATAAAGCCAGCGAATAAGGAATCTGGGATATTAAAGCAAAAATAAAAAGTCGCAGGGCATATTTTTTCAGAGACCTTGTGTGATGATAACCATCTACAATGAGCCAGCACATCAAAGGACCGGTAAAATAACCAACGCCTATCATCGTTACACTCAGCCAGGTTCCCGGTATCACGCAGATATGTGCAATATGATTGAGAGCCATGGTCAGCATGGCGATGCATTTCAAGGCATCACAGCTAATACCTTTTTTTTCCTTTACCTGATCCACTTTTAAAATTCCTTTCGGTTTTTTTTTCACCATCCTGTTCATATCCTATGTAGTATACCATTTTAGACAGACTATGGGAAATAGGCTGTCTAAGTTTCATCTTACCCGGCAGGACTTTTACCCACCGGCAATATTTTAAATTCGTATAATCCCTTCGCATAGAAAAAGCGGAGAGATTTCTCTCCCCGCTGAATTTCAAATATCCCTGACCTTATTTATTTTTTCTTAGGCAGACACTTAACTACCACAGCTGTCAATGCAAAGAGGGCAATGACGTTAGGAATAACCATCAGATTGTTGAACATATCTGAAAGTTCCCATACGAGATCACTCTCTGTCAAAGTCCCAATGAAAATGAAGAACAAAGCGATAATGGTATAAACCGGAATGCTCTTCTTTCCAAACAGCCAGTGCATATTGATCTTACCAAAAAGATTCCAGCTGATAATCGTAGAAAAAGCAAAGAAGAAGAGGCAGATTGCAACGAAAATAGAACCAACCTGACTTCCCATAACGGAACCAAAGGCCGTCTGAGCCAGGTTCGTCTTGCCAATATTTTCCGGAATGGTGCCGCTTGAAAGAATACCATTACCTGCATACAGGGTTGAAATGATAACCAAAGCATTCAGTGTCAGAACGATGAAAGTATCAATGAAGACACCAGCCATAGCTACAACACCCTGTTCATGGGGATTGGCTACATTTGCCATTGCGTGAGCATGAGGTGTAGAACCCATACCGGCTTCATTGGAGAAAAGACCTCTCTTGGCACCCTGGCTGACAGCTGTCTTAATGGCATAACCAAAACTTCCGCCAATGATAGCCTGGGGTGAAAAAGCATATTTAAAAATAAGAGCAAAAGTTTCCGGAATATACTGAATACGAACGATCAGAACAAAAAGGCATCCTGCCAGGAAAAGACAAGCCATAACAGGAACGATTTTTTCCGTAACGGAAGCCAGTCTCTGAACACCACCCAAAAAGATAATGCCGCAGATCAGAACAAGGATAATACCAATGATCCATGTCGGAATGGAGAGTGCCGTGTTAAATGTAGAGGCAATGGAGTTAGACTGTACCATACAGCCGAAGAAACCAAGAGCCAGAATGATGGCTACCGCAAAGAAACGGGCCAGGCCTTTTCCGAAAGCACCTTTAAAAGCTGTGGTAATGTAGTAAACAGGACCGCCGTGAACATTTCCTTCTTCATCCTTGATACGGGTACTCTGTGCCAGAGTTGCCTCAGCATAGATGGTTGCCATGCCAAGGAAAGCAATGATCCACATCCAGAAGATAGCCCCGGGGCCGCCTGTCAAAATTGCACCGCTGGCGCCAACGATATTGCCGGTACCAACCTGAGCCGCAATGGCTGTAGCCAGTGCCTGGAATGAACTCATACCACTGTTATGTTTCTTTCCATTCAAACTGATATTGCCAAAGGTTTTCTTCATGGATTCACCAAAGCAGCGAACCTGAACGAAACGCGTCTTGATGGAATACCAAAGACCAACGCCAATGAGAAGAATAATGAGTATGTAATCCGATAAGTAAGAGTTGATGGTTTGGACAATAGATAAAAGCATAGCTTCCCCCTTTTATACATCGCCCGGAGAAAAGAAAAGAGCCGTTAATCAACGGCTCGGAAATACAGCATAAATCAATTCTGATATATGACCGGCCCTGTTCTTTTGCCTGAGAGATTCAGCGCTGTGCGCCTTACACCGTCGGCACCCAATTTAATGGGATTCTCCAAAGCGCCCTCCATATCCGGTTTCTTTCGATTCCTGATACTTCATCGGGATAACATTTTTTCTTTTGAAACCTTAACACAGATATATACTTATTGCAAGTCCCTATATAAGCATCTGTTTTAATAATTTAAAGAATCCTTCATTTCTCCAAAACTTAGCCTTATATCTTTTTACTGGATATAAACCACCTCCGGCTTTCGGAAAGCTGAAATAATTTTCAATAGGCCGGAATAAACAAGGCCTGTGCAATAAACAATAACGGCCGCCCTCAGGGAATTGATAAAAACCAGTGCTGCAGCTGAAATAACAAACTCAATGCATCCGGCCACGAACTGAATTTTCCAGGACCCGCCCTCGGCTTTTTGGGTTTCCCGTGCCTTTAAGATATCGATCACACCATTAAAGATATTCAACACAATGAGATAGATCATAACAATCTTTCCCGGTATGTTTACCATGGATGCCGTTACAATAGCAATATCAAATACGATAACACCTTGAAGAAGGATGCGCCACCCTCCGACCATAAAGCGGGCCATGCTAATATAATAATGTATCTGACGGACAGCCCCCAGTAACAGAGATAATGTTAAAAGGGCAAGGACCACTGTATAACCGGAATCACTGTGAAATATCATAATGGCACTGACAATCAGTAAGAAAAAACCGCTTAAAGCTGCTTTAAACCTTTGAAATCCACTCATTTCTTTTCCTCTGTATATTCTTTAAAAATAGCATCATCCATAAAACCCGACTGTTTAAAATCAATCTTATGGCCGGCAATTTTATTTCCGGAATTATAGATCTGAGCCGTCACCATGGTTTTCTGCCTAAGAGCGGCCATGATAAATTTTCCAAGGAAGGTATTTTGTTTATCAGCTTTTGAAGCTTCCATATATTCCTTTTTCCATATTTTAAGATCAAAATCCGGAATTTTCTGGCCGGAGAGCTTTTCGCCTAAAGCCTTCCACTCTTTTGATCCATCCAGCTGGCGAATTTCCAGAATCGCCTTGATTTCATCTTCATAAGGAGCTGTCTTTTCCGTATCGTAGACATCTCTTTCAAAGTCTTCAAAGTCTCCTCGCAAATAGCGCATGGCATAAACCATCTGGGTAAAGGCCTTGAAATAATCCGCAGGATTATCCTTGAGCATTTCATAATAGCCACCCCAAGCCGGCAGATATTTATAGCGTGCAAAACTATAATCCGGCAAATGACCGGCACGGCCATGCCCCAGATTCATAATCGCTTTTTCCTTACTTTGGAAAAGAGTATTTGTATAAGAACTGTTTTCCAGATCATCCGGAGATTTAACGCTGTGGCGCCAGTTAACCTTCTTTTCTTCATAACCGCCATCCTTTGGAATCAGTTCATAAAAATGAAAATCTGTATTATTAATAACCAGTGACGGTGTTCCTGCAAAATACCGATGAGCCCAGGTATCTGCCAAAACATGCATGGCAACCCCTGCTGCCTGAAGCGGTCTGTTTTTTGCCAGTTTCACAGTCTCTGACACAAGTGGGCCATTTGCATCGCAGATCAGCCTGTATTTCTGCAGATATTTTTTTCCTGCTTTTGGCACATGCGCATAGAGATCAAAAGGAAGAAAATGAAATGATGCCCAGATACGGGTAATATCTGCTATACCTGCCTTGTCCGTCCGTGCATCCATCATTTCAAGCTGAAGCTGGGACGTAGCCGCTGACAATGGTCCTCCAATATTATCCAAAAAAGGCCGGGTGCAATAGTCTGTCAGCTGGGCACAGTAACATATTTCAAGACTTTCTTCATGAGAATAGCCGGCTAAATACGCAGCACAGTAAGTTGCATAATAATGAAAATCTCCCTGCATTTCAGCCTCCTATTTCTTTTCTCAGTTTTCGTACAATCAGAGCTGAGCGAATCAAATAGCCTGTTGTCAGAATGGATGTTATATCCGCCAGCATGGAAACCGCCGAACTTAAATAATCCTCAGAACTGGTAAAAGAATAGATCGTCAGAACAAGGCTGGTTCCCGTTGTCAGAAATAAAACGCCTGCCCAAAATAGGTAATGGGATTTCTTTTTTTTCTTAGCCGACTTCTTTTTTTCAAGGACTATCCCGTTAGCTTCCGCATTGGCATTTCTTGAAATATTCAAACGTATCAGCGTCATAATGCCAAAAGGTATAAGAATCACAATAATGACTGTATAAAATAGAAAGTTAGGATGATTAAAGTTTTTCCCCTGAATAACAATTTGTCTAAGCGTATCCTTATAAAGATACATGCTCAGAACCATTTTTGAAAAACCCCAGATGCCAAAAAGCAAAACGCCCGTTCCATTGATGGCCAGCATGGACTCGGCTTTTCTAAGCTTCTGAAGTTTAACATCATAATTAAGGCCATCTTTTATAGAATTATTCTCCATCTTTTTTACCTGTTATATATTTTTAGTATATTCTAAAGCAGTTTTTTCGATCTTTGAAAATTATACTCCGTCCATATTTCAAGTCCAAGTGGGAGGAAACATAAAAATGCATAGCCAATAGCTGTAAGGATGCCCATGGCATCCGGCATCTCCCATATGATCCGTGGCGAATAATACATCCGGGTACCCCCCAGGATCACAGCCATAACCATTAAAATAATACCGCAAAAGAAAGCGATCACAAAGGCCCGGTCCCGGTTATCAAAACGATAAAGAGAAAAAGCTTTCCTTCCCCGAAGACGACTTCCCCGGCTTTTCATGGAATCCGCTTCCCTGGCAAGAGCATCGATAGTCCATGTAATAAGCATGGAAAAGATAGACATGCCATTCAGAAAACGCCTCCCAAAAGAGCCTTGATTTATGCCGCGTCCAATACCTTTCCTGGCCATATTGATCTGCTTTGCTTCTTTTTGAAGTCTTGGAATAAAACGCAGCAATATAGTAAGAAAAAGAGACAGATGGGGACTGAAAGCTCCGAAAAGATAAACAATCTTATCTGTGGTCAGAATCTTAAATAAACTCTCGCACCACATAATAACGGCTGCCGCCCGAAAACCAATGGATAATCCATAAACAAAGCTTTCAAAGGTCATATTATTGCCGATCCAATTATGGCTTAGAATCGTTACACCGAAATGGTGATAACTACCATAATAAAGAGCAAACATAAACACAAAAGGCAGAAGGCAAAGATTAAAAGCAAAGGCTTTCCAGCCCTTTATTTTAATACTGTAAAGAAAGGCCCCGCCATAGGCTATAGCCAGGAAAATCGGATGATCGAAGGCTATGGTGCCATAGAGAACTGCAGCATAGAATATGAAGTTAACAGCCGGATGGCAGTTTTCAAATCCCATCTTCAACCTCCTGATTTTCCAAATTTTATTACCTGTAGACGGATCATTTTACAAATCCTTTTCAAAACCTCTTAACCTTTTCCTTAACAACTTCAATGTGCTTTGCATCTTAACCGATAAACTTTTTCCGTTTTATGATCTACTCATCCGTATCGCCTAAGCCATACTGCATTTTCACCCGGTCCAACTTCTCCAGAAGAGGTCTTCCGAAGAAGAACATCACAAGAAAAGTGCAGATTCCCTGCATGATATTAACTGGAAAACCGGATACATAAAGAGGCAAGGCTGTAGAAAAGCTAATGTCCGTCAGCGTCAGAAATACCGAGCAGGTATCCAGGAGCGGTCCAACAAAAAGGATCATGGCAAGAAAACCAAAAATTCCCATGACAAGAGGCTTCTTCGGAAGTCTTCCTTTCGCAAATAGAAATCCTGCCAGCATACCGCCGGCTCCATAGGCGAACATCTGCCAGGGAGTGTAAGCACCCTGACCATAGAAAAAATTACTGGCAAAAGCAGAAATTGCCCCCACCATGAAACCGCTTTCCGGACCAAAGGCGATACCGGACAGCATGATGATGGCAAAGATTGCCTTAAAACTGGGAATAGGAATAACCACACGTCCTGCCACAGCAAGAGCCGCTAAAACGGCGATCACCACCAGTTCTCGGGCTGTTGGTTTCCGCTTCTCAAAAACCAAAAGGAAGGGAATGAGGATTTCGATGATCACCAGTGTACTGGTGAAATAATAAGCCCTTCCCGAAAGATGAAGGCCAAAATAAAGGGTTGCCGGAATGAGAAGAAAAAAAACCAGCAGCATAACGATATGAGAACGCTTGATCTTCACTTTCCGGCCTCCTTATTTTTCTTATAGAGATGAATGACATCTTCAGCCGTAACAGCCTTGTCAAAGACATGACGGCTCATACGATGGGCAGCCGTTGTATAGAAGCTGTTATTTCCGAAGAAGGAACGGGGTGTATCCGTGGTTAAAATCTGTCCGTCAAAAAACATAGAGACAAGATCCGCATAGCGTGCGCAGAATTCCACATCGTGAGAAACCATGACAATGGTTATCCCCTGCTTTTTTAAATCAGCCAGAATTTCCGCAAAAACTTTTTTAAAGAAACTGTCGATTCCTTTAGTCGGTTCATCCAGAAGAAGAATTTTAGGATTTGTCAGCAGCACCTTGGCCAGTGCTGCCCTCTGCTGTTCACCCCCGGAAAGATCGTAGGGATGGGAATCCAGAAGCTCCGTAATCTGACATAAAGATGCCATGTTACTTATAGCATCCCGATCCTTCGTCATTTCCTCCAGATCTTCCCCGACGCTTTTCTTCACAAAAAGACTCTTAGGATCCTGCGGCAGCATGGCCAATATGCCATTAAACAACTCTTTTACTTTATATTTCTCCACAGTTTTTCCAAAGATCCTGATTTTCCCACGATAAGGATGGCAGATACCGGAAATGGCTTTCAGCGTCGTAGATTTACCTGCACCATTACCGCCTAAGATAGCATAAAGGGAACCGGCAGGAATTTCTGCTGAAACCCCTTTTAAAATATCCGGGCTTTCTTTTTCATAGCGGAACCAAAGCTCCTTTAAAGAAAGAGCCGTCTCTTTATTGTCATCAAAGGGCTTTTCCTCTTCTTTATTATAAAGCGCTCCGGAAACAAATTCTCTGCTCAGCCAGTTCCGTCCATCCCGGACCGTAAGGGGGCTTATTCCTTTTAATCCGCAGCCGTAATAAACCCGCACCGCCGTAGGCATAGCGGCAAACATAGGATTATTTTCATTAAAAAGGATTTCTCCTACTTTTGAAGGTTTATCATCCACAATGATCCGTCCCCCATCCATAACAACAGCCCGGTCTGCATAGGGAAAAATATCTTCCAAACGGTGCTCCGTCATAATAATGGTGGTGCCAAGCTCTGTATTAATCTTGCGAACGGTATTTAAGAAATCCGTTGCAGCAATAGGATCCAGCTGACTGGTAGGCTCATCCAGGATCAGAACCTCCGGCTGCATGGCCATAATGGAAGCCAGATTTAGGAGCTGCTTCTGACCGCCGGACAGGGTTGCCACGTCCCGGTGGAACCAGTCCTGGATACCGAAATAGGACGCCATTTCTGCCACCTTGGTCCGCATAATGGTCTGCTCGCATCCCAGACTCTCCAGGCCAAAGGCCAGTTCATGCCATACCTTATCCGTCACGATCTGATCGTCGGGATTCTGCATGACGAAACCGATTTTTGAAGCCTGATCACGGTCCGATACTTCTTTTAAACTGACCCCATTAAAGAAAATCTCACCGCTTCTTTTTCCATTTGGTGTCAGAACCGTTTTTAAATGCTTGAGAAGTGTACTTTTCCCACTGCCGGAACGTCCGCATAAGACAAGAAACTCACCCATTTCAACATCAAGATTAATATGATCAAGTGAAAGTCTGTCCTTTGCCGCTGCATAGGAAAAAGTCAGATCTTCGATATGGAAATGTGCCATTGCACAGCCTCCTTTATATGTAAGATAACCGGTATCATCAAAAAGAGTGCATAAAAAATCAAACCCAAAAAGCTTGTCCCGCTAACCGGTGCAATATAAAAAACAGGTGTAAAGGCAGCCTCTTTATTCCCAAGAAGGATCATCAGTACCAGAAGAAGGGCTTCCAAAATCATGAGAAAGCAATCACTTTTCTTTATTTTATAGAGCATGAAGCTGGTATGATGACCGCTGCCATAGCCCCGGCTTCTCATTGAATCTGCTGTTACAATGC
>CAVDGK010000046.1:0-10626 GCA_963607995.1 Oscillospiraceae bacterium
CCAGAAGATGCTCCTGTTATAATAGCTGTCGACATTACACATCCTCCCCTCTCTCCGGTAATTGCTTCATAATATCATTGATGCCCTGAACCAATTGCAAAAGTGTTTCCATCTGGTTATCATCAGGATCCAGATAATAGTAGATCAAAGTTCCTTCCTTGCGTGATTTCACAATTCCTGCATCCTTCAATATCTGCATATGATGAGATACAGCCGGTCTTGAAAGATTCGTCTGGTCAGTAATCTCAGTAACCCTGACCCCCTCAATCGGACTGTTCATCAGCACACAGAGTAAATGCTGCCTGTTCTCATCCCCAACTGCATTCAAAAGCTTTCTGCATTCCCTAAAACCAGTTTCTATTCTGCGCACATCAGCACAGAATTCCGGCGGCATAGTATGCTTCATTTATTTCGCCTCCATCTGTTCATTTGTTTAAGCAGATATAATTATAACGCATTTTGGGGATAACCGGTCATCCGTAAAGAAAATCGAGACGGTTATTTTTTTCTGCCCTTCCCTTAAAATTCGTTCAGTGTAAAGGAGCCCTCCCAGAGTGACCCATAAGATGTATCCGCCGCAAGCCTGCTTTGAAAGCCTGTAATATACATCTGTGTGTTTACAATAGTCATAGTAGACATATCAAGGTATCCAACCGTAATGCTTGAAAGCTTCTTGTATGCCAAAAGCTTCTGTAGCCAGATCTTTGATACCTGAAAGCTTACCTTAATTTCTACAACTCCTTCTCTTACTACATCTCTCTGAGTAGTTCCTGCCTCTGTCGTGCCTCCGCTGTCTGCTTCCACATCCGACAGGGAAATATCATAGGAGACAGGCGTTGGTATGTTTTCACCATTAAAGATTAAATATTGCATATGCGCCATATTACCTGCCTCCTGACCTTAGATTCATTCTCTGCTGTGCTGTCACCACAATCTCGTCAATCATATCCGTTCCAAGATAAACCGGAATCACGATATCTCCGGAAGATGAACCGCCAGCAAGTGCCGTGCTGATAGCTGCACTTACGCCGCTAAGAAGGTCTGAGCTTCCTCTGCTAGCTCCTCCTGCCGTAAGGCCGCCTTCAGCTGCAAGCACTCTCGGGGATATCACCATATCCCCGGTGATGCCTGTCATCGCCTTATCGATAAGACCTCGGCTTTGTTCAATGCCTTTCGAAAGGCCTCCGATAAAGTACGGCATCCAGCTTTCATAATCGGTAAGAGGTCCTTTATCCGGCACAGAGAAATGCAGGAACTCTCTGATGGTGGATGCCACATCACTTACCGCTTACGTTCGTGATGCACTCAATCCTATTGCTACAGCAATATCATTTGTCTTAGACAGCCCATTCTGTTGTAAGAATTCTCTTATTACCTTGTAATTTTCTTCAGTTTTTCTTCGTTTGCTTTCTTCGCTTACTTTCTTCGCTTGTTTTCTTCGCTTGTTTTCTTCGCTTGTTTTTCTGTAAAATCAAGCGATAATCTAGTCCGATCAGGATTATACCTTTCCTCTACAATCGGATTTTTCCACCCCTGGTCTTCCCAAACCTGATAAATATCCGGGATTCCGCTACCAGCTCTTTCACCCATTCCAAGTAGATTAAACATTTTCATTATGTTTTTATTCCTTGGATCTGAGATGCCTCCCTTAAGCATTTGCTCTTTTCCCGTTCTAATGCTTCCAGGATTTTCAATAACAAGTGAAGAAACGTCCCTCTTAATGACAACCCCCTGTGGCAAATAATAATCTGCATTTGCAAGACAGTTAACCAAAGCCTCTCGCACAGCCTTATGAACAGGTGTATCATCAACTCTTGTAATTCCATCTAACAGGTGTCAGGTACTCGAAATAGTCTGTCCGGCTCTACAAATATCCGTTCAAATTCGACAGCAAAATGATAAGAAGAACAGTATTTTAATACCTCATTTTTTACCGGCATTATAAAATAGACAAAATACTGTGAGTGATGAAAATCAGATGGAGGTGACAAATGAAAAGTTACGTTTTTAAAGAAAGGTAGAAGCAATATTTTTTTAAAAAATCAGAAGGAAAACAATTATGAGCAAAAGAGACACAAGTACACAGAAGGTCCCCGCCGGTCTGCGGGAAAAGATGCCGTTCTGGTTCCGGTTTGCCTGGTCTAGCAGAAACATTGCGCTAACCACCTGCACTGCTCTGTTCGCCTATGTGACGATGTACTGCACAGATGTGCTGAAAATGGATCCAGTGCTGGTCGGCATACTTTTGATGGTCTCGAAGGTATTCGATGGCATCACTGATCTGGTCGTCGGATTCCTGATTGATAAAACCAGGACTCCCCTTGGTAAGGCACGGCCCTACGAATTTGCAGTTATTTTTCTGTGGATTTTCGCAGTCATGATGTTCTCTACTCCACAAATGGGAACCGTAGGTACTGCAGTCTGGGTTTTCATCATGTATACTATGGTCAACTCTATTTGGGTAACGATTCTTTATGGTAACGAAGTGGCTTACCTGAACCGGGCGGTCAAATCCCAGGAAAATAAGATTTCCATGACTGCTTCCAATGGTATTTTCCTTGTCGTGTTTGGTGCCATAACAGGCGTTCTCATTCCACAGGCCGTGAAATATGCCGGAGTTAACTATTCTGCTTGGAGCAAAATTAGCATCATTATCGCCGTGCCTATGGTCATTTTAGGTCTGTGCCGATTCCTCTTTGTTAAAGAGGTGATTGTTGATGACAACAGACAGCAACCTATTAATCTGAAGGAGGGCTTCTCTTCCGTCAAGAAAAACAAATACATCTGGATTTTTGCAGCGGTTTATTTCTGCTACCATATGCTTGGTAACATTACCGGCGGTGCTTCAACTTATTACTTTAAGTATGTGGTGGGTGACATAGGAAAAATGAGCATTATCAATCTTTCCAGTCTGATTTCTCCCATATTTTTGCTGCTCATCCCGAAGCTCATGGACAAATATGGTACCGGCCGCATGCTTCGGATTGGAATGCTATGTCTTGGAATCACTCCACTGATCAGGGGGCTTTTCGGAACAAACATGATCACATTGTTCCTGGGTGGGATATTCATCATGGCAGGCTCTGTACCGGTAGCACTGATGCTGAATGTCTATCTGTTCGAGTGTATTGACTATGGCGAGTGGAAAGCCGGTAACCGCATTGAAGCCATGCTTAACGGCATTACGTCCTTTATAGCCAAAATTAGCAGTGCACTTGCTTCCGCAGGAATCGGCTTTTTAATGGGGGCCGTGGGCTACAGTGGAGATCTGGAGGTCATAACCGGTAGCATGAGCACAATGATCATCTGGCTTTACAACTATATTCCGGCCATCATCGGCTTCATAGGATATGGACTTTCCTTCTTCTATGATCTAGAAGGAAAGTTGCCACAGATACGTGCAGAACTTTCTGCGAAACATCTAGCAGATGCACCGACAAAATTGGAGGAATAGCGCCATGATAGAACGAGAAAGAATTTGCAGAAATTTTGAAATCCCCGAAGAGGCAATAGAACTTCCAACACGAGGTGGATTTGCAGAAGAGCCGGAATTTGTAAAAGACAGCACCGGAAGGACAGGGGATTTCTATCGCTTTACCGGTATCATCCGACCGATTGACCCGAAGGCACCTGATATTCGTTTTACGCTCGGTATTCCGGTCAAGAACAACAAAAAATTACTTCAATGCGGCGGTGCAGCCTGCGATGGTTTTCTTGCACCGGTTGAGTTTTATAATGTAGGGCGGGGACAAACGTCCCCTTCGCCCATGAAAGCCGGATATTGCGTTCTGGGCAACGACAGTGGACATCAGATTGATCTGGCCGATCCCTGGCGGCTGACTTGGGCTTTAAATGAAGAGAGTTTGCGTAATTTTGCCTATGAAGCACAGAAAAAGTGCCGGGATGCCGCTGTTTGGATTTACAGTCAGATATTCGGATGCCCTCCGGAGCGTGTGTATTTTGGCGGCGGTTCCAATGGTGGCCGCGAAGGCATGCAGATGGCTCAAAAGTTTGCGGAAAGCTACGACGGAGTGGTCTGTCTATTTCCGGTGTTGTACTGGGTACAGAAACTTCTTGCAGATGAACGGAATGCAAATCTTCTTGCCGCTCTCGGGGAGGAAGCTTGGATCAGTCCAGAAACCTACCGCGAGGTACAGAAGACGGTTCTGGATATCTGTGGCGAACTTCCGCGCAGTATGGCAAAGGAGAAGGAACCGGAGGTTCTTGACGCACTTTCAAAAATTCTGTGTGAAAAGCAACTGCAGGTGTTAAAGAGTTTTTCCTCGCCTATGGAATTGCCATTTCCACTTGCATATGGGAAAGTTATATTTCCAGGGTATCCCATCTTTCAGGGCGCTGCGCTTAGCGATACCTACTCCAACAAATACGGAGAAAGTGCTGCATCCCGCAGCTGTGCGGATGCAGCTGATGGAGTTGTGAAAGGCATGATCCTGCAAGAGCTAGATGCAGATCCACAGGCCTTTGTTCCAAAAGAGCATGAGGCAGATCTGCTACGGGTGTCAAGGTTATTGGATGTTTATGGCCCGGAGCTAGATGATTTCTTCAACGCTGGAAAGAAACTATTGCTGATACAGGGGACGGCGGATGTAGACGTTTCCTGTGAAGGGACAGATCTGTTCTATCAAAAACTGAAGGAGAAATATGGAAATAGCCTTCCGGAAAATCTCCGATATTTTGTCATTCCCGGTTATGCACATGGAAATGGGGAACGTATGCATCTGGACACGGATCTGGTAGAAATTCTTGACTGCTGGGTGGAAAACGGCATTGTGCCGGATACACTGATTGCTGTTGATTACAATGACCGGCATTGTGTAACGATTTCTGCAGAACCCTAAAGGAAGAAACCAAGATACCATGAAAAATGAAATCACTACAAAATCGATGCACCGGAAAAAGAGAAAATGATCAGGGATGTGCATAACTGCCTGCCATATATTAATTCTGAGGCTTATTCCTGTGTATTTTCCCGCATATTCACTTTAGACCGATACTCTCCCGGCGTCATGCCTTCACGTTTCCGAAACTGATTGGCGAAATAACTTTGGGAAGTAAATCCCAGATATTCGGCGATTTCACCCACAGGACAGTTATTGGAGTGCAACAGTTCTTTAGCGTATTCCAATTTCTGTTCTGTGATATAGTCCGTGATGGACAGTCCCATCTCCTGCTTAAACTTCTTAGACAAATGCGTTTCCGAATATCCGGTGATACGTGCCAACTCTCCTACCGTGAGTTTTAACGTAAGGTGTGTTTGAATGTAGTAGCAGCAGGTTTGTATCTGTGGGGATTGCTTCCCGTTTCTTTTGCATTGCCAGACTCGATGCACAAAATCTTTCTGCATTGCGTCGTTGATCTCATATATCTCCGGAAGATCTCGGCTTGCTTCAATCCCATTGATATAGATGTCACTGATGCTATATGCAATTTCCGGAAGCAATCCACCACGAATGGCCGCTCTCGTACAGAGTGCGGTAAAGATAATGGTTAGATTTTTATAGTGACGGATACTGTCGCCGTTGCCAAGATCCGGACGACTACCGGCACCGACCAATCGACCGGCAAGCCGTTTATAATCGGGGTTACCTTCTTCGATCAATTTCAGAAGTGCCTGTTCCATCGCCCAACTTGCATGGCTGTCTGTCGCTGCCCCTATCTCTGTAGAGTCTGTCTCCACAGAGCCGGCCTTTATTTTTTCAAAAAGAAGATAACTATTCGTGATATGCTCTCCCGTCAAGCAATAATGAAGCATCAGACCATATTCAAAAAAACGCATAATCGGAATAATGGGAACACTTTCCAAATAATAGGCGAGTGTTTCCTTTTTTTCACTGAAGTGCAATCCCATATTCTCCAAAATACGAAGAAGGCTGTTTATGGATACGTCCTCCGTAAAAGCTGGGCCTATCACATGAATCTTTTCAATGGCGCCCGTTGAATCCATTTCAAATGCAGCGAGCCAAATCAATCCGACCTCACTGCTGATTATAAGTGGGTAGCGAATTTCCTCCGGTAGTTTCGGCACGTTTGCTTGAAAAAGTTTATCCATCCATTCTGCCTTCGGACAGTTGCTTTCGAGCAAAACCCATCTAGTGTCATAAGAACTCAGATAGAGGTCGTGATCGCAAAGAATCAGTTCCTTGTACAGTTCCAAATTCCGTTTAATTTTCTCGCTCATGATTACTGTGCTCCTGCAATGCGATTTTCTGAACATAACATCCACCTGTTTTATTCTAAAATAAAATCAAGTAAATTTACAAGGACTTCCCTTATGGTAATATTAAATATTGGTGTTAGGCGCAATTAACTGCCACGCAGTCTTTGCGCCTAACACCAATATTGTCCCACAGAATATCTCCTTGAAAGACGTACCTCTATCCGGCCAGCTCCATCGTCGTGGCAATCACCCTGCTGGCGTTAACCATGAGCTGCTCTCTGCTGACCTGCCCTGACCTGACTGCCTCCATCAGCCTGTTGTAGTCATCCTTGGTACCCGGCATAAAAAGATCCCCGCCTGCCATAGCCACCTCAGGTGACATCGTATTGCGGTAGCCGGAACCGGGCATAGCCATTATGGCAACTATCCAATCAGTCATGACGATTCCCTCAAAGCCAAACTCACTGCGCAGGATGTCCTCAATCAGTCCCCGGTTTTCTGCCGCATGCGTTCCATTGATGAGATTGTAGCTGGTCATTACAGCCTTAGGCCCTGCATTTCTCACACATATGCCAAAACCTCTCAGATATATTTCTCTCATGGCCCGCTCACTGACCTGGCTGTTGTTACAGTAGCGGTTAGTTTCCGCGTTATTTGCCGCGAAATGTTTTATGGTAACTCCGCAGCCCTTGTGGGACTGCACGCCCTGACATATGGCTGCCGCGGTAAGACCAGAAACCAGCGGATCTTCTGAATAGTACTCAAAATTTCGGCCGCATAAAATACTTCTATGAATATTGAGGGCTGGAGCTAACCAGAGATTGACTCCAAAGATCTCCATCTCACTGCCTACGATATCTCCAAATTTCTTTGCCAGCTCATAGTTAAAGCTTTGGGCAATGGCTGTTCCAATAGGAATCTGGGTAGCCATGTGCTCCTTTATGACAGCATTCTTTGGCGGCTTTTTCGGTCCGGCAAGCTTTATGGTCAAGAACTTTATCACAGGTCCAACATACTCCAGCATACTTGCAGGAATAGCTCCTGTGCCGCCTACCTCATGGACTCCTTTTTCATCCTCATAATAATTTTTCGCCAAACGGAGTCCTGCAGGGCCGTCAGCCATAATAAGAGGCTTTACTCCTTTTTCCCTTAAAAGAGAGGTGGTCTCACCTGCAGCTCCCGCCACATGGGTAGCAGCATTGCCTATAATTCCCAGCTTGGCATCAGGGTCAAAGGCTCCTATAACCAAGTACCCCAGTTCCTGATCTGACAGCCCCTTTACCATATCACTAATAGGAGCTGGCTTATCATATTCTACAATATGGGTATTGATATCCACTGCCTTTGCCTCAAGGATTGTAACTGTCTCAGACAATACCTCAGCGGTAGTTGCTGGTGCCTTTATATCGGTAAAATCAGGCTGGCCCAGACAATTTTTTGCTCTAAGCACTGTCGCCTGCTCATCCAAACGCACCACTCCAGCTATCTGAGTTGCTGCAGAAGAATTGCCCACTCTGACAATATAGTCTCCCGCTGGCAGGATATATGCGCCGGCTTTCTCATCATAGCAGGCCAGCTCCTCCAACTTAAAAGTCAGACTAACTATCTCCTGGCCACCTGCCTCCAGTAGTCCGGTCTTTGAAAAAGCTGCCAGATCCTGATAGGCCACGTCCACCTGCCCTGCCGGTTTTGATACATATACCTGAGCTACTTCTTTTCCTGCAAATTTACCTGTATTTTTCACTGTTACCTCTACAGTAACGGTGTTCTTATCCAGGTTAAATCCCGATACCTGCAAATCAAAATCAGTGTAAGAGCAGCCGTGACCAAAGGGGAAAAGAGCCTGCTTTTTGAAGGTGTCAAAATAGCGATAGCCTACATATATTCCCTCGTTATAGCGATTGTCATTTAAATCTCCAAAGCTGCCCTCTTTGCTGTATTCCTCCCAGGCTGCCCAGGTGGTGGTCAGCTTGCCTGAAGGATTTTGCCTGCCTGTAAGAATATCTGCCAGAATCCTGCCACAATCACTGCCCAGCTGGGACAGCACCAGGATATTTCCCACCTCCATAACAGGAGATAAATCTATGACACCGCCCACATTCAGCACCAGCATAAAGCGGGGGTACATCCTGTTCAGATTCAAAATATCCCTGATTTCTGTTCTGCTCAGCATGACATCGCCCTCAACAGGCTGTCTGTCGCTGCCTTCCCCAGACATGCGGCTCACCACATATATTGCACAGTCCCCCTCTTTACTAAGGGTCAGGTTGTGGTCCGGCTCAGTCATGCTTCGACCCATGCTGTACATGATTACATTGGCCTTGGCCGCCTTAGCTTCTGCCTTCAGCTTTTTTATAAAAGCTTTCTTTGCCTCAACCCTCACTTTGTCGTAATCATCCAGCCATTTTTTCGATGTGATTTCAAAGCCAGCATTTTCCAGTCCCTGCTCTATTGTATAGGAAAATCGTGTATTGACCTCGCCAGAGCCTGTGCCACCTGCTACTGTATATCTGATGCCTGCACCATAGGCAGCTATCTTACCTGGTTTATCCAAGGGAAAAGCCCCATTCTTTTTTAATAGCACTGTGCACTCACCAGCATTTTTTAGCACAAAGTCTAAATGTTCTTTTTCGTAAGCCTGCATATTCATGTCCTCGTTTCTTATTTTCTTTAACAAAGAAGGGCTGACACTAACCTACCTTTGCCTCGCCTAGTAGATGCTGCCTAAAAAACGCAGCTTCCGCATTATTACATTCTTGTGCATCTGCCTTCCGTATATCGCAGTGGAATACATGCCCCAATGGATTGGTCTCATTGCCCCAGCACCGGTATTGACAAGGTACTCCCAATTCGTTCAACCTCCTTTCCAGTATGGGAGCCTGGTCACGCAGAAAATCTCCAGTAGAGGTCATGAGATAGACCGGAGGGAAATTCTTTGTCACATGTCCGATAACACTGACACGCGCGAGTTCATCCGCCGTCCCGCTCTCCGGCAAAAGTTCTTCCATAATTAGTTTGGTCAAAAGGTTTTCCTTTCCAACGGTGTTTATTTCATACTGACCACAGTTCAGTGCTATTGCTGACGGAATAAATCCTTCCGGTATTTTCAGCCCACAAGCATTCGCATACGATACATCAGCACAGGCACAGCAGTACAATCCTAAAAGATGCGCTCCGGCAGAATCTCCGACCGCAAAGATATTCCGCTGGTCAAATCCATATTCTTCAGCATGAGCCAGCACCCAAGAAAAAACAAGGTTTGTGTCCTCCAGTGATGCCGGAAACTGGAATTCCGGTGCAAGGCGATAGGAATAATTGATTACGGCAAAGCCCTTCTGTGCCAAATTCATGCAGTAAAACTGGTAAGTCTCTTTGCTGCCATACACCCACGCTCCCCCATGGACATTCACAATAACCGGGAGCCTTGCCTGTTTGCTTTTCTTTGGGCGATAAACATCCAACATCTGCCATTTGGTATCCCATCCATAGCAGATATCATCCTGCCTGCTAATGTCATCGGGTGTAACAAGCCCTTTGTCCCGTTCAATATCAGCGAGCGCAAAGGCTTCCCGGATCTTCCGTGCAGGACTTTTCGCTTCCACGACTTCTCCATGTGTAATTCCTGTTTCGTTAAAAGCGTCTACACGCACAAAAAGTCGTTGTCCTTTCACCAGCGCACCGATATGCTGCTCATTTTTATGATAAACCTGGTAGCTGTGATAAAGTTTATCCGGTGCATATCCCCAAAGAATCAAATGTCCGACGGCCGTATCGTCAGGCTCCCACTTTACTGTAATATCCAGAGGGGAAGTGTATTGCGTTTGAACATCATTCGGTTTTTGCGGCAGATTACCCTCGCATTTTCCGAATATCCTGACTCCACTGACACACGGAGGTTGATTGTAGGGCATTTGTGTCACAGTAAGTCTTACGAAACGTAGAGATTTTCCGTCCTGAAATACCAGAAAATCATGGGGCAAGTCCGTTCCGCTCACCCGCTTATCCTCTAGGACAAAGAAATCTATTCCATCTGTGCTTCCTTCCAGCAGCCACCCTGTATTCTGCTGGCGCGTTTCAATATACCGCTTTTCGTGGGTTATATGTACATCGGCATCCTGTGGTATTTCACTCACATAAAATTAATCTGGATTGCGTGTACATCCATCACTTTTTCCAGATCAATTTCAACCCATGAAGGTTTATCGTTATCCTCTGCTCTCCACCAGGTTTTTCCGTTTTCATCGGTCACATTCCTGCCTTTTCCGCTGGAACTGCGTACCGGTTTCTCATAGGACAAAAGCATCCAGTCCGGATCATCCCAGGGTGCGGCATCCATCCGGATTGGCCAGTCCCCAAAGCGCTGGTCACAGAAGAGTTCTCCATCATGGTCAAAGCCAGCTTTCCACAAACCAATTCGTCGTTCCATCCCATCATTGACACCGACAGAC
>CAVDGK010000047.1:0-10604 GCA_963607995.1 Oscillospiraceae bacterium
TCTGTATTTAAGTATTTCATGATCTGACGGTTAAAGAGCACTGTCAGAATTCCCATGGCTACGTCAATAAAAAATGAAGAGAATCCATTAACCGTAATTTCCTTCAGCATCTTTGTCAGACAATCCGGTTTCATGATCTTCAAGGTATTTTTCTTACTTATAAAATGAGTCAGCATCACCACAAAGGAAATCACCGAACCGATGGCCGTTGCAAGGCCAGCTCCAAAGATCCCCATATTGCAGGTAAAAACGAAGAAATAATCGCCAAAAATATTGAAAATACCCCCGGAGAGAACCCCTACCGTAGCCAGGGCGGGATTATTATCATTTCTTAAAAAAGCAGCCAGGAACTGATTAAAAAGAAACAGGGGCAGCACAAACATAATAGGCTGCAGATAGGTTTTGGCCAAGGCCAGCAGAGCCTCATCTGCCCCGAAAAATGTCAGGATCGGTTCCTCGAAAACGAGCATGCAAATCCAGGATAACGCTGCCAGAATGATGGAACCTATAAGCGCTGCTGTAAAATATTTATTTTCAGAACCGGCCTTTACCCTTCCTTCTGCCCTTTTCGTGCTGAAAATAACGCTGCCTCCGATACCCATCAGAAGTCCAAGGCTATAGATAATATTCCAGACCGGAGCCACAACAGCCAGAGCTGCTGTACCATTCGGCCCCTCATACTGGCCTACCATGGCCATGTCCACCAAACCATAGATGGAAGAGATCAGGGCACTTCCAAAAGTGGCCCCAAGATATTTTAAATAAATTGGCTTAATCTTATCCGTTAAAAGATTCATGACGTTAACCCCTCTTTTTATGTCCACGCAAGCATGACTGCCCGGAGGGCTTTTTACTTTATAGGAACAAAGTTTCCTTTAAAGTAAAAAGCCGGATAAGAAGCAGACATTTCAGTCTGACTCTTATCCGGCTGTCGTTTCATTGAACAACGCACCCTCCGAGCGGTACTTTGAAAAGATAACACATTTTTTTATTTTATTCAAATATTTTATCCAGCCACACGACAACTCTTCCGAGCCGTTAAAACCGTATTTGTATATTCTCTACTTGCAATGTCCGTCGCAGCAGCCGCCATGGCAAGCCGTGCATCCATTGCATCCACCACAGTTTCCACCGCAGCTCATTTTGCCATGCTTTCTGTCACTGATGAGTTTCCATACAGCCAGTGCCAGAAGAATACAAACCACTGCAAATACAATGATCGTGGGAAGATTCCATACAAGTTCGTACATATCTCACCTCAAAATTTATTTCTTTCCTTTAAAAAAACCTCTGATAACGAAAATAGCACCTACCAGAAGGGCAGCCAGTACAAGAAGCACCACAATATCAGCTGTTCCCAGGGTAATGTTGGTTTTCATACTACAATATACTCCTTAACTCTCTCTTAAATGCCGGTCTGTCAAATCCATCGGCCACAAAGATAAATCACTTCTTTATTTAAACAGGGACATTTCTCCATCTCTGTCAAACAAGGTCATTTACCTTTGTCACCGGACGAGCTTCCAAAGTTCGCCGGTATTAGCAGCATTTTCTTAGATAAAGAGAACTGTCCGACCCCATTATTTTCATAAAAACAACCGGGGTCGAACAGATAGAATCTTAATTATTAAGCAACTTTATTTTTCTTATTGGGATCCGGACGGAAGAGCAGGAAGAGGATAACAACAAGTACAACGAAAGCTGCAATTGTTGCGGCACTGAAAGCCACCTCACCGATGATCATACCGCCAATCTGGTAAACCATAAGAGCGACGCAGTAAGCCATGACATTCTGGAAGATAAGAGCGAATGCCATCCACTTCTTGCTGCCCATTTCCTTCGCCATGGTTGAAATAGCAGCCAGACAGGGTGAATCGAACATATTGAAGAAGAGGAAGGATACGGCTGCGATGCTTGACGGGAAGAAAGCTGCAAATGCGTTATGCATTTCTGATGCATATTCTTCAACTTCACCAAGACCAGCCAGAACGCCCATGGTAGAAACGATACCTTCTTTTGCAACGAAACCGCTAAGTGAAGAAGCAACTGCCTGCCATGTACCAAAGCCAAGAGGCATGAAGATGTAAGACAGCGGACGGCCGATGTAAGCCAGGAAGCAATATTCTGTATCAACAAGACCGAAGACTCCATCCTGTACACCGAAGCTGCCAAGGAACCACATAACAGCGCAGCATACGAAGAGGATTGTACCGGCTTTCTTGAGGAAGGACCATACTCTCTCCCAAACATGAAGGAGGACGCCCTTGATTGACGGAATGTGATACTGGGGAAGCTCCATAACGAAGGGAGCCGGATCACCAGCAAACATCTTTGTTTTCTTAAGAATGATGCAGCAAACGATAACCATGATGATGCCGGAGAAATACATTACCGGAGCAACCCACCATGCACCGCCCATCAGGAAGCCTGCAATCAGGGCGATAACCGGAAGCTTGGCACCACAGGGAATAGCCGTGGTAGTAATCATTGTCATACGACGGTCTTTCTCATTTTCAATGGTACGGCTGGCCATGATACCGGGAACGCCGCAACCTGATGAAATAAGGAAAGGAATGAAGCTCTTACCGGAAAGACCGAACTTACGGAAGATACGGTCCATGATGAAAGCAACACGTGCCATGTATCCGCAATCCTCAAGGATTGACAGGAAGAAGAAGACGATAGCCATCTGGGGAGCAAAACCGATGGGAGCTGCAAGACCGCCGATGATACCATCAACAACCAGAGAAATAACCCAGTCTGCAGCACCAACATTTTCAAGGAAGCCCTGAACAGCTGGCTGAATCCATTCACCAAACAGCGTATCATTAGTCCAGTCTGTTACGATAGTACCCAGAGTTGAGACTGAAATGTAATAAACCAATGTCATAACGACAACGAAAATCGGCAGAGCCAGAATTCTGTTGGTGACAATACGGTCGATCTTATCGGATGTGCTAAGCTGATCTTTTCTGGCTTTCTTTCTGACAGCCTTTGTTACGACCTTATTGATGTATGAATATCTCTGGTTCGTGATGATACTTTCGGCATCATCATCCATTTCCTTTTCGCAATCCTGGATATGCTCTTCAAGGTGAGCCTTCAGAGCAGAATCAAGCTTCAGCTCTTCTTCGACCTTCTCATCTCTTTCAAAAACCTTAACGGAATACCAGCGAAGGAAACGATCATCAACTTTACCCTGGATGGATTCCTCGATATGAGCAATAGCATGTTCAACACTGCCTGTAAAGACATGAGGAAGATTAACAGCTTTGCCGCCCTGAGCTGCTTTAATAGCAGCTTCTGCAGCTTCCATGCTGCCTTCGCCCTTAAGAGCACTCATTTCCACAACGGTGCAGCCAATTTCATCACCCAGCTTCTTCAGGTCGATATTGTCGCCATTTTTACGAACAAGGTCGATCATGTTGATGGCCATAACCACCGGAATACCAAGCTCGATGAGCTGTGTGGTCAGATAAAGGTTACGCTCAATGTTTGTACCATCAACGATATTTAAGATAGCATCCGGCTTTTCATTAACCAGATAACCTCTTGCTACTACTTCTTCAAGAGTGTAGGGTGACAGAGAGTAGATACCCGGTAAATCCTGGATAATGACATCCTTATGGCCACGAAGTGTACCCTCTTTCTTTTCTACTGTAACACCCGGCCAGTTGCCGACGTACTGATTTGCACCGGTTAAGTTGTTGAACAGGGTGGTTTTACCGCAGTTCGGGTTACCAGCCAGTGCGATCTTAATGCTTCCCATGCGTGGAATGCTCCTTTCTTTATTAAATCATTTCTCCCGATTTAACTTATTTACTTTACTTCGATCATTTCGGCTTCTGCTTTACGAAGGCTCAGCTCATAGCCGCGGACAGTCAGTTCCATAGGATCACCCAGCGGTGCAACCTTACGAACATGGATTTCAACACCTTTTGTAATACCCATATCCATGATTCTGCGCTTGACCGGACCTGTTCCGCTTAACTTGGTAACCGTAACAGTCTCTCCAACTTTGACATCCTTCAGTGTCATTTTTTCTTCCTCCTGTTTTTGGAATGAAATAGTATAAACATATAAATATATGATCTTACGTACATTTGCGGCTTTTACTCAGAATCAAATCATGATTCTGTTTGCCATTGCCACGCCCAGAGCAATGCGGCTTTCCTTCACCTGAATGATCAGGCTGCCGCCGTTTTCGCTGACAACCGTCACATCGCTGTCTACCACGAATCCAAGCTCTGCCAAATGCTGGCGAATCTCATCTTTTCCGGTAATTTTCTTAATGGTTACCGTTTCCCCTACCGAGGCCATTGATAAAGGCATCATATCTGTTTCTCCTTTTTTCTGAAGCGGCGTTTGGCTAACATTTTGGCTTAGTTTTTACTAACCATCGACGCAAAGAAAAGATTAGCACTTGCTAACCTTGGATGTAAAAAATTGATTAGCACTTGCTAACCTATTTAGATGATAGCAACAGCAGTTAGTGGTGTCAACCCTATTTCTAAAAAAAGCATAAAATTCTGTTGCTTTGGTCACATTTTGGGGATTAAAAAAAATATTTTATTGTCTATTTGTTACGATTCACATTCGTGCGGCTTTTTATCCGTCAAAAGCTCTGTCTTCTATCCGGCAATATCCTCTTTTCCAGGCAGAATTTAATCTCCAGCCTTTATTTTCTAAAGCCAAAAAGACCTTTTTTGACATATTCCTCATGGCTTGAGCCTGTCATGGTATAGCCTGTGGCTGCAATAGCTTTTTCCAGGGCTTCCTCATCTATGGGCTCATCCACGACAAAAGTAGAAATTCCCTTGCCGGCAGAAGAGCTTACTTTTGAAGCTTTCTTCACTTCCCGGCGGATTACGTCATTGATGTGAGCCTCGCACATACCGCATCTCATTCCTTCGATATTTAATGTATATTTCAGCATTTTGATGTCCTCCTTATTAAATTTCTCCCATACCGTGCCGGATTTTTATCCTGTCCCTGTATGGCAGATAGCTTTTTATCTTTCAATTGTTAGTCTACGCTAATGCGGACATCTGCATCATAGACGCATTATTTTCATTTGTCAACGCCGTGTGAAGCTTTCTTTTACCTTCACCACTTCCTTGCATTTTGCGCTGCATGGTTCAAGAATCCCCCTGCAAATAAATCTGCATCAGCATTTTGAATCTTTAATCCTGGTCTCATTTTTTCATTTGCTTTGTTAATTTTGCATTTCGTACTATAATATAGAAAAAAAATTTAAACCGCCTTTGGCGGCCGGAGTATTTATTTAATGAAAAGAAAAACGTCCTGCCCTTTCCGTTTTGCGGTCATGGCATTTTTTATTTCTGCCGGCATGATCTTTTCTGCAGGATGCGGAAAGACTACCGACAATATGGCCGAAAGATCCGGCACTTTTTTTAATACATCCATCAGTATCCGGGTTTATGATGATAATGGTGAGGCCCTTCTTGATGGCTGTTTTGAAATCGCTGAGGAAATGGAAAATACATTTTCCGCCCAAAAAGAAGGCAGTGAACTTTATGAGGTCAATCACCGGAGTTCCCAAACAGTCACGGTCTCCGATGACCTGGCGGAATGCATTTCCGAAGGGCTTCATTTCGGTGAGATTTCCGATGGAGCTTTCGACATTACTATCTATCCCGTTCGGGAGCTTTGGGATTTCGAAAGCGGAACCGCTATTGTACCGGATGAAAGTGCTATTGAAGAAGCCCTGACAAAAGTAGATTATACAAAGATTCATATAGAGGGAAATACCCTGACCTTCGACTCCGAAGACACCATGATTGACCTGGGTGCCATCGCCAAGGGCTACATTTCCGCCAAACTGAAGAACTATCTTTCCGAAAATGGCTGCACCTCTGCCCTCATTAATCTAGGCGGCAACGTCAGCACTCTGGGAACAAAACCCGATGGCAGTAAATGGACCGTTGGTGTACAGGAACCTTTTTCTGACCGGGGTGAGATTCTGACCACTGTAGAATCGGAAGATAATTGCGTCATTTCCTCCGGCATCTATGAACGTTACTTTGAAGTGGATGGCAAAATGTATCATCACATCCTGGATCCCCAAACCGGCTATCCGGCCGAAACGGAGCTTAATCAGGTAACTTTAGTGGGAACGGACGATACTGCCTGCGATGCCTTGTCTACCATCTGTATGCTGGAGGGCAAAGAGAAAGCTGCAGAAATCATAAAAGAATATTATCCTGACATTCAGGTTCTTTTCACAGACAAAGATAATAATATTGAGTGGATGGAATAAATTTCATGAAAATCTCTTTTTTTAAAAAGAAAGATATCATTCTCATAGCCTCTATCCTGGCCGCTGCCCTTCTTCTCCTGGTTCTTTATTTCATAGGAAATGCCAAAATGAAAGAACCAAAGCTTGAAATCCTGGTGGATTCTGAAATTTATGGCACTTATTCCCTTTCTGAAGACCAGGAAATTAAGATCGGCGAGACAAATATCTGCCGCATTGAAAATGGTGAGGTTTCCATGATAGAAGCCGACTGCCCGGACCAGATCTGTGTCAAAACCAAGGCCATCACGGCCAGTGGCGGCAGTATCGTCTGTCTGCCTAATAAAGTCATTCTTCAGATCATTGACTCTTCCGGAGAAAGCGGGGTGGATACTATTGCAGGATAATAGAACAAGGCGCATCGCCTTCCTCGGACTTTTCGCCGCCGCTGCCATTCTTCTTGGCTACGTGGAATCTATGATTCCCATAAACTTTGGCATTCCCGGCATTAAACTTGGGCTTTGCAATATTGCCATCCTTCTGGTACTCAATTTCTATAGCTGGAAGGAGGCCATCCTCGTTACAGTGGTAAGGATTCTTGTTATTGGATTTTTATTTGGAAATCTTTTCAGCATTGCTTATGCCTTAGCCGGTGCCCTGCTCAGCATTATTTGCATGAGTCTCCTTTTCAAAACCCGGCAATTCGGCATTTTGGGCATCAGCGCCGCCGGTGGGGCAGCTCACAATCTTGGTCAGGTTCTTGTGGCCTGTGTTATACTAAGAGGGTTTCCCTGGCAGATGTATCTTCCCATTCTCCTTTTGGCAGGCGTAGGCACGGGACTTATTACCGGAGGCGTCGCCTGGATGGTGGGATCGAGACTTCCCCGGAAAATGATGGAAATCTGATGCAATTGCCAACTATAACCTATTAAATCAAGACTCTCTCATAAGTCTTGCGCACATGATTCAGGCCTGCACCAACAGACATACACAAATCCGAATCCGTGCACATCCTTACGGAGCATTTAACTCAATGAAAATGCATATGGAGGCACTTTATGAATAACCCGCTTTATTCTTTTTTAGATACATGCAAGAAACCGGCCGGTGCTTTTGGCGGCTTTTTAACAGATGTGATGAACGTTACCCACGGACCTTTGGTGAACTGGGTTCTGGACCACGCTACCATTGAAGATGGCGACACCATCCTGGATGTGGGCTGCGGCGGCGGCGCCAATCTGATCCGTATGGCAAAGCGTTACCCCTCATCCCGTCTGGGCGGCATCGACCATTCTGAAACCTGCATCAAAAAAAGCCGGAAAGCCGTTGAAAAGCTTTCATCCCGCTGCCGTATCCGCCAGGGCAATGTAGAAGAACTGCCTATCCGGGATGAACTCTTTGATAAAGTTACGGCATTTGAAACCATTTATTTCTGGAATGATCCGGCTAAGGGTCTGTCAGAGATCTATCGCGTACTTAAGCGGGAAGGCCGTATCATTTTAGCTGTTGAAATGACCGATCCGGAGAAATTCAAAAAGCTCACCGCAGACTATGAAGATATGAAGATCTACACAGCGGATGAGCTTAAAAAATTAGTTCACGATGCAGGTTTCAGGTATGTCCGTGTGGAAAGAAAGAACGACTGGGCCTTCATTGAAGGTCTGAAGGTATAGCCTTTTCAATTTCGTCGCACAAAACTTCAACGGCTTTTTCTGAATCAGCAAATTCTATAAAAGCCAGACCTTTCAGGATAAGAAAGTCAAAGGAACTTTCGAAGTTCTCCCCTTTTTTCCAATAAGGAAGATGCGGAACAGCTGCCAGCCTTTGCGTCATGGATAGCAGCTGTTTTTTCTTTGCCTTTAAATCTTTCGGCTCTTCATCGAGTTTTTTAAGATCAAAGTCATCAGTATTGCCACAACGTACCGCACAGGTAGCACAGCCGGGAGAGAGATTAAATTTCTCAACCCGGATATTTTCAAGCTGCTTCTTCAGTATTGCTTCATCATCTGTCTTTAAGTTCACAAGTGCTTCTCTTACTGTCGGCATGGTTGTGGGCAAGGGCTTATGATTACTGCATGTTTTTGCCAGGCCAATCAAAGCCCCGGTCAGTTCATTACGTATTGCTTCTATGCTCATAAATATCTCCGAAATCAAACGATTAATTAAGATCCTACCGCTTCGCGAACCCTATAATCGAAATACGAGCCATTTCATGGCTCTTTTATCGAAAGTTACTTTGTAACTTCCGATTGAGATTTCACCTGTTTTAAGAGATTTAATAGCTGTTATATTTTGTTATTAAATTCTCCGCAAACCATTGAAAACACTGGATTTATCGCAGGTGAGCTTTCCCTTATTGTTTCCCTTGTATTATATCGTCCCATCAGTGTTTACGAACTCTGATAAGGGCAAATACAAGGGCAAGAAAATTATATAAAACAGTATAACACAAAATAAAAGTGACATGGTGAACTGATTGAAATGCTTCTGATTTTTGTAACTGATGATTGATTGAATGATAAGGAGATTTGATATGATGAGAACGATATTTGCAGAATACAATCCACACAGAAATAGCATTGATGTATATACCAGCGCAGGCTATATGCTCCGCATTGACTGTTGGGAAGCTGAAAAGAATTTAAAAACTACACCCGGATCAGACTGTGCATTGACCTCACTTGCAGTCGATGAACCACTTGAATATGCAAGATTATATCTTGATGGAAATTTGCAGATGTGGGTAGATGCAGAAGATTCATTAGAGATATAAATATAAAACTGCGATAATTTTCATTAGAACTTTAGTAATCAATAAATGAGTGGAGTGAAATCTTTAAACATAGTTTTCACTCCATCCACTTTAATTTACAAGATTTTTAAGAGAAAAATTTCCCATTTTCTCCACAAAGGGCTGTGGTTATTTATTTGTTCCTGCAAGTCGCTTTCGACTATTTGCTACGGAAAGTCCCGCAACAAGTACAAGTGAAAGAACATCGGCTACCGGCTGCGCCCATGCCAGACCATTTACGCCAACCGCTGCATTGAGAATATACAGAACAGGAATATAGATAAGCCCCTGCCGACTGATATTTACAATCAACGCCGGAACTGCTGCGCCCATGGCCTGCAAACTGTTGAGCAGGACATAAAAAACTCCAAACAGTGCGCTGGTCGAAAGGAATATCCTTCCAAAACGGAACGCATAGTCAAAGGCGTCCGCTTCCGTAAGGAACGCTCCTACAATCTGTCCTGTAAACAGATAGCATAAAACTGTCATAGCAATGCTTACTGCAAAAGCAAACAAAAGAGAGAATTTCAGAGTTTCTTTATAGCGGTTTAAGTCTTTTGCTCCGACACAATATCCTAAAAGCGGCTGTATGCCTTGACCGATACCTGTGCAGAGCATACCGGTAATCATTGTGATTTTCATTGCCACGCCTATACCCGCTAATGCCATATCTCCATAAGAAGCCATTAAGCGGTTTACAAACATAGTAGACACTCCCATGACAAGGGCACCTAACGCTGCGGGTATTCCGATGGCCAAAACGCTGGTGCAAATTTTATCTCTCGCAGAAAAATCTTTTATGTTAATACTAAGCGAAGAATCGTTACGCATAAAATAAAGGATATAATACGCCGCAGCTATGACATTGCTGATAAGCGTTGCAATAGCTGCACCTGCAATGTTCCAGTGGAAAGCAAGTATAAAAATCGGGTCAAGTACAATGTTTAGTAGATTTCCCAACATAGAACCCATCATTGCTTTTTTCGGTTGTCCGTCTGCCATTAGGAGTTTTGAAAATGCACCGGACATCATCGTAAAAGGTCCGGAAAATGCCACAATACATAAATAGCTATGTGCCAACGGGAGAGTGTCGCTGCTGGCTCCCAGTCCGTTCAAAATCGGTCTTGCGAAAATCAGAAAGACTGCTGCAAGCAATACACCGACACCAACCGCCATCCAGGTGCAAAATGAACTGACTTTTCGTGCATAATCTGTTTTTTGTTCTCCCATTGCACGAGAAATAACAGAAAGCCCGCCCATGCCAAAGATGTTTGCAAAAGCAGTAAACATCATAAACAATGGTGTTGTGAGAGAGATTGCGGCTACTTGATAAGCGTCATGCGTCATGCCGATAAATAGGGTATCTGCAAGATTGTAGATAAGAAACATCAGCATAGTCAGCATTGCGGGAACCGCATTTTTTACGACTGCCTGTGACACGGGCAGTTTGTTGAATGTTTCAAGAGAAATTTTACTTTTCATGTTGTGTCCTCCTTTAATTCCATAAGATTGATATCATGAGATTGTTATGCTTTTCGTAAAAGCCCGCCATATAAC
>CAVDGK010000048.1:0-10444 GCA_963607995.1 Oscillospiraceae bacterium
ACCGGAACTTTAACCGTGACCTCGCAGGTTGCTGTATATTTGCCATTTTCTGTCTGTGCCGTAATAATGGCCGTCCCAGCTCCTTTGGCTGTTACATTACCGGATGCATCCACTGTCGCAACGCTTTCCGCATCGGATGTCCAGGTAATTTTTTTATCTACGACATTCTCCGGAGTAATGGTGGCATTAATTTTAAAGGATTCCCCCACTGTCAGATCAACTTTTGTGGTATCAAGAGAAATGCCTTTCATTGTTTCTCTATCTTTTGTAAAGGCCTTAATACGAAGATTGGCACCGCTGACATTTGCATCTTCCTTCACATAATCAGTTGCCGTATCTCCCCAGTAATTTCCATCAAAACTGTAGAAACTTTCTCCTGCATCAGCATGAACCGTGGATGTGCAGGATTTTTCATCCGCAGCGATCAAGGTCCATTCCATTGGCAGCTGAACGATATTTGTTCCCCCTAATTTAAAAACAACAGAAAATTTCTGACCAGATTTAAGATTAATATTTTGATTTAAGGCAATGGTATGATAACCGGCATGTTCCTGATTTCCGCTCATTTCCAAAACCTTTTCCCCTGAGACTGGATTTCCTTCTTCGCATCCGGTATAGATGGTGACGATATAATCCATATCATCCTGGGTAAACCAGGTGGATACTGCTTCTAAACTTTCCTCACCTTCTGCCGTAAATACATTGGCCATCCAGGCTTCTGTTTTACCATCGTCATAAATAGTACTGAAATTCATACCGCCATCATACTGATAATTATGATCGTAGGTCTCGGCACTTTCAACCTCATAGCAGGTTCCCTGAGCATTGGCATTATCTAAAGAGCAGTCATAATAGGAAACCCAGTAATAACCGGATTTTCCGCTGTCTGAACCATAGCTGTTTTTTATAAGCCAGGCACCATTTTTATCCGGTCTTCTGTCTGAACGGAAATTGGATACATCATAGTCATCATCCCACCCTACAATGACAACCATATGGTTATAATCGGTTTTTTCATTATTGTAGAAAGCTGCCGTTGATAAATTAAGATAGGACTCATTCCAGTAAAGACTAATGGTAACCGCCCCATCATTCATGACAGCTTTCTTAACAGCTTCTTTATTTTGGGATGCCATTTCATAAACCGTTGCACCTTTTAAATGATAAGTATCTTTTGCAGAAGAGAGTTCACCGCTTTCCAGTTGTGTCAAAAGAGAGCTGTCATATCTTCTTTCAAAAGATGCTGTTTCTTCATCTGTCACGCCATTCCACATAGAAAGAGATGCCGTAAGAAAGGTATCATTTCCACCCCAACTCATGAAGTCCTTCATGGTAGCTGTATCACCTTCGCATCCTTTGGTATCACCTTTTCTGTTGTAGGTATAATAAGCCGCCTGAAGTTCCGAAAAATCCACTGAAGAGGATGAAACTGTTCCATCTGACTGCAGAGCACTGGACTCAGCAGAAGCCATACCGGCAAAAACCCAGCAAAGACCGGTCTCCTGCTGATTTTTAATGGATGTGACTTTTTTGGTGGATGAACTGGTCACATTATGGGTAAAGTCTGAAGCTGTGTCCGGATCCAGGGTGTAAGCCAAGGGCAGCGCTGATGTGCCATTCAATGTCTCATCTGAACTTTCATTCGGATTTGCAAATTGGTAGAGTCCTATCTGGGTACTGATATTTTTGCTGATATCGATGGCATCATTATCTGGCACCTTCAGGGTAACGCCATTACCCATATCAAATTCTTTGACTGCTTCTGCGCTGTCACATCTTTCTGTGGTGTTCTGTATAGTTTCCGAATTTTCAGCCGAAATATCTGCATCTTCATCAGATGTTTCGTCTGTTGAACCATTTGTTTCTTCTGCAGATGTCTCGTCTGTTAATTCTTCCAGTGTCTCATTTTTTATTTCTTCAGTCTGTTTATCTTCACTTTCCAACGGATCAGCTGAAGAATTTTCATCTTCTACTATAGTTTCTGTTTCTTCACTCTCCCCTGTGGAGGCCGCATAAGTAACTGCGGGCATAGAAAGAATAAGAGATGCTGACAACAATCCATTTAAAAGGATTCTTCCTCTATTTTTTCTTTTCATAAACTCTCCGTTCCCCTTAAGACTAACATATAATGTTCGTCTTCAACTTTGCGGTAACATATTCCTAACTACCAGTATATCCCACGAATCCCCATTTTGTCTCTTAGATAATTTCGAAAAATCACTAAAAAACGATTGATTTTTCTGTCTATTTTATGGTACCCTTGTTCCCGGTAGGGCACAGAATGTGCTACGGTCGGACATCCATAATCCACAGGATTATGGATGTTTTTTATCGTATAGGAAACTTCGTTCCTATACGATAAAAAACGCTCTGCGGAGGTGCTTATCGTCCAGTGGACGATGGCTCAGCGCCGACCGGAACGGCGTTGAGCCCACACCTCTCACAAAGAAGAAATTTGTCGCACGCGGCCACGCTCAGTGCTCAAGTTTCGCAAGCAAAACTCTTTATTCATTGGTAAAGGAAAAATCATGGAAAATACATTATTTGAGAAGGCACCTGTTCCGAAAGCCTATATTAAACTCGCTCTCCCTGTTGTCATGAGCATGATCGTCTCACTCATCTACAACATGGTAGACACCTATTTCATTTCCCTCACCGGCGTACAGGATCTGGTGGCCGGTGTCTCCCTGGTTTCACCGATTTTTACCCTTCTTGTGGCCTTCGGTGATATCTTCGGTCTTGGAGGCAGTTCTCTCATCTCCCGTCTTTTTGGTGAGAAGAAGGATGAAGAAGCCAAAAGGGTTTCCGCCTTTTGTGTCTGGGCCTCCATTGCTTTCGGTCTTCTGGTTACACTTATTTTCATTCTGTTTCAAAATCAGATTTTAGGGCTCCTGGGGGCTGCTGATACTACCTGGCAGTACGCTCATGATTATTATCTTTATCTGACCCTTGGTTCCGTCTTTGTTATGTTCGGACTTGTTCCCAGCAATATTTTACGAACGGAAGGTCTTGCCTCGCCGGCCATGATCGGATCTATCATGGGTTCTGTTATTAACATCATCCTGGATCCCATCTTTATTTTCACTTTAAAAATGGGCGCTGCCGGAGCCGCCATTGCCACAGTCATTGGCAACATTGCAGCGGATATTTATTATCTTTATGTTATGAAAAAAAAGGCAAAACGTCTTTCCATTTCCATCCGCATCTGTAAGATTCCCTGGAAGCACATTAAATCCATTTTCACCATCGGCATTCCTGCCTGCATGACGAATCTGATGCAAAGCTTTATGATCATGATGACCAATCATTTCCTGCTTTCTTATGGAACTGATAAGGTAGCGGCCATGGGAATTGCCCTTAAAGCTAATATGATCACAGCTTTCATTCTGGTGGGCTTTGCTTTCGGCGGCCAGCCTCTCATCGGCTATAATTACGGAGCCAGAAATAAAAAACGTCTTGGAGAAATTCTAAAATTTGCTTATCTTCTGGAAATTGGTCTGGGGCTTATCTTTACGGTCCTTGTAAGTATCCTGGCGCCTCATATCATCAGTATCTTTATGAGTGATGGAGATATCGTCACAAACGGTGCTCTTATGCTACGGTGTCAGCAGATTGGCATGGTCTTCATGTCCATTACACTGGTGTCCACCTGCATATGCCAGTCTATAGGAAATGCCCCGGGGGCTCTCCTGTTATCTTTGAGCCGCCAGGGCATTGTATACATCTTTGCACTTATTGTTTTGTCTCACCTTTTAGGCTATCACGGCGTTCTGCTTTCCCAGGCTCTCTCCGACTTCCTGACAGCTCTTATGGCGGTTATCATCATAAAAAAGAGCCGGGTTTTTAAAGAATAATAACTTTCCTGAATTATCATAGCACTTGCAAAAATTTCATGTAGACACAATCTTTTGTGCATTATTCACCTATAAAAAACACCTTCATTTCCAGGTTTGCCAGAAATGAAGGTGTTTTTTTAGGACATGATTACCCAAAGAAGAAATATATCGCAAGAGACTGAATGTGTTGCGATATTCTTCCATGGGAATTGCCTTATTATTATGCCAGTTCTTCAGCCAGAGCCTTAAGAGCGGCTTCGCTCTCTGCATTCAAAGCAGATTTGATGGTAACGGTACTTTCGCAGAAGGTAAGATTCTTTGAGCCTTCAAAAAGTTTTTTGATCACACGGGCAGCTGTAGGAGCCCAGGAGCCATTTTCAATGATACCGATTTTGCGGTTCTGATAATTCCGCTCTGTCAGGCCTTCAATATAAGCCTTTACCGGCGGGAATACATCACCATTATAAGTAGGTGTAGCCAGAACCAGTCTGTCGTAACGGAAAGCATCCTCGATAGCTTCCGGTACATCCATGCGGGCCAAATCGTGAACTGCCACCTTAATGCCCTTATCTTTAAGCATTACTGCCAGATTTTCCACAGCCTTCTTCGTATTTCCATAAACAGAAGCATAGGCGATGGTTACACCTTCATTCTCTGGTGTATAGGTTGACCATTTTTGATAAAGATCCAGATAATAACCTAGATTTTCATTCAGTACAGGGCCATGTACCGGACAAATAATCGCAATATCCAAGGATGCCGCTTTCTTTAATACCGCCTGAGCCTGAGCACCATATTTACCAACAATACCAAAATAGTAGCGTCTTGCTTCGCAGGACCATCCTTCCGGATCTTCCACGTCATTGGCGCCGAATTTTCCGAAGGCATCAGCAGAAAACAGAACCTTGTCTGCGGCATCATAGCTCATCATAACCTCCGGCCAGTGAACCATGGGGGCTGCCACGAAGGAAAGGGAATGCTTTCCAAGTTCAAGTACAGAACCTTCCTTGATAACCTCCCGACGGTCAGCATAATCATTTCCAAAGAACTGCTGCATCATGACAAAAGCCTTTGCGGATGAGACAACGACAGCTTCCGGATACTCCTTCATGAAAGTATCAAGACTGCCGGCATGATCCGGTTCCATGTGATGCACCACCACGTAATCTGGTTTGCGTCCGCCTAAAGCTTCCTTCAGGTTGCCAAGCCATTCCTCTGTAAAATGAGCATCCACCGTATCCAGGACAGCTACCTTTTCATCCAGAATGACATAAGAATTATATGCCATGCCCAGCTCAACCACATACTGTCCTTCAAACAAATCTACATCGTGATCATTGACGCCGATGTTAATAATATCTTTTGTAACGTTATTCATCCTAATGCTCCTTTCTTTGTATTCAGCAAACAATATGAATGACACCTGCAAGTAATAAAGCGATTTTTTGAATATCATCGACCTGCAGTATTCCTATTTTAATCGCTGATACTCTCTTATGCAATAAAGGAGTCGTTATAAATCTCTTATTCATATCTCAGAAACAGACAACCGATTTACTCTAAAAGTCCCGGACTGCGAATACCTGTGGCAGATGCGATAGTGCGTAGCATGATGCAGCCGACTTTTATACCCGGTGATGCCGCTGAAGGCGGTATATAGGTTTACGTTTAAAATGCCGCCTGATAGATTTCCAGAATCTGTTCTTCACTCAGTTCTACATAATTATTCTTCAGAAGTCTCTGCTGAGTCTTTATGACATCTCCTGCAAAAACCGGAAGGTCTTCTTCCTTGACACCGAAAGTTCTGAGGGGTTCCTTCTTCAGCACCTGATCCATCAATTCATAAAGTTTATCCATTGCCTTTTTCGGTGAAACTTCCAGCACTTCACTGATCAGTTTTTCCAGTTCATTAATCTGTCCAACCGGCTTTATTTCCTTATATTTCTTCATCACATCCTTAAACATCAGCTGATTGGACTGACCATGTGGAATGTGATAAACCGATCCTAAGGGATAGGCACAGGCATGCACCGCTGCACAGCCGGCATAGCCAAACCCAATGCCTGCCCAGTTGGAAGCACGGAGAAAATCGGCAGCATAAGTCTTCCAGGTATCGCCTCCTCCATTCTCCACAAAAGCTTTCCAACTGGAAAGGATAAGTTTCAGGGCTTCTCTGGAGAAAATGCGGGATGTGCTGCAGCCATTTGGACTTAAAAGAGATTCCACACTGTGCACCATGGCATCGATGGATGAGGTTGCGAAGACATTGTAAGGAAGGGAATCCAGCATTTCCGTCACCAAAACAGCCTGATGTGGAAGGAGAGCTTCTGCCGCCAAGCCCATCTTGACACCCTTGCTGACACGATTGATAACGGAAATATTGGTCACTTCACTTCCGGTACCGCAGCTTGTGGGAATCACGGTGAGAGGATGATAACTTTTCAGCTCACTCACATGATCATAAAGATCATCAACCTTATCCTTTGGTCCTGCCACGGAAACAGCCTTAGCGATGTCAATAACGGAACCACCTCCTATAGCAATCAGACGGCAAAAATCTTTTCCTCTAAGATCATCTAAAATAGCATCTACCATGCCATCTGTCGGTTCTCCCTTGCCATACTTTTCCCGGAAAAGTGTCTGTACCTTCAATGACAAAGGCTCAATATAATCATGATAAGTATGCTCACCGCATAGGATAAGGTCATTTTCTCCAAGACCGGCTTCCTGCGCATAGTCCTTAAATGAATCATATTCTTCGATTTCTGTTTTTATGGAAAAACTCTTCATATTTCATCTCTTTCCTTTAATTTAATGAGAATCCCGCTGCCTAAAGGCAGCGGGTCGTCAACTGTTTATTCTGCTTTTAATCTGCTATCAGCAAAGAAAGCTTCCGCACTTTTCTTCACTTCCAAGTAACCGAATTTCGTATTTACATCTTTTCAGGCAATGGCTTCTTTTAAAGCTTCTTCGAAGATTTCAAGACCTTTTTCCGTCTGCTCATCCGTCATGGTCAAAGGTGCCAGGAAACGGATGGTATTGCCGGCAAAACCGCAATTTTCAAGAAGAAGTCCCTTCTGCAGGGCATTAGCCACAACTTTACTTGCAATATCTGTTGCCGGTTCCTTGGTTTCCTTATCTTTAACAAATTCAATACCGATCATGGCACCAAGTCCCCGGACATCACCGATAACATCATATTTTTCCTGAAGTTCCTTATAACGCTTCATAACCTTCTCGCCGATGTGCTTAGCCTTTCCGGCATAATCATCCCGCAGCATGATTTCAGAAACTTTAAGAGCTGCTGCTGCCGCCACCGGATTGCCGCAGTAAGTGCCGCCGATGGTACCGGCCGGTGCTGCATCCATCACCTCGGCCCGGGCAGAGATAGCAGAAATTGGAAGTCCTGCTCCCATGGACTTAGCTGTTGTGATGATATCCGGACTGCAGCCGGCTTCTTTCCAATATTCTGAAACAAAATACTTGCCGCTTCTACAGTTACCGCACTGAACTTCATCAGCCACCAAAAGTATACCATTATCATCGCAGATCTTCCGAACTGCCTTTACCCAGGCAATGGGTGCCGGGATGAAACCACCCTCACCCTGAATCGGCTCGAGGATCATGCAGGCTACTTCTTTAGCCGGAGCCCCTTCGTCAAAGATGCGATTCAGCTCGTCCAAATAATACTGAATAGCTTCTTCCTCCGTGTATCCTTTGGGTGCTCTATAGAGATAAGGATAAGGTGCTCTGTAAATGCCTGCCGGGAAAGGACCCATGCCAAGAGCATAGGCTTTCTTTGCTGTCAGGGCCATGGTCAGATTGGTTCTTCCATGGAAAGCACCTGTAAAGCAAATAACATTATTGCGTCCCGTGTAAGCCTTGGCAATCTTGATGGCATTTTCATCACATTCTGCACCGGAATTAGCAAAATAGGTCTTAACCTTATCACCTTTAACCGGCATGATCTTATTTAATCTTTCAGCCAGTGAAACATATCCATCATGAACATATACATTAAAAATCGTATGGAAATATTTCTCTGTCTGCTCTTTAACAGCTTCAATTACTTCCGGATGGGAATAGCCGATATTCAGCACGCCGACACCACCAACCCAATCAAGGAATTTATTTCCATCCAGGTCTTCAAACATGGCTCCGGCTCCTTCTTTGATGCAAATAGGATAGGTTTTGCCGCACAGCGCCTTGGGGATAGCTGCATCTCTCCGGTCTAAAAGAGCCTGGGATTTTGGTCCCGGAACCTGCGTCGTTACAATCTCCGGCAATGCATTTGCTAATTCTTCTCTTGTCATAATAAATACCTCCCAAAAATACGAAAATCACACTCTGCAATTTTTCTCATTACCGCGGCAATCGCCAAGATCTTGATAATCACGGACTTTGACTCACTGCATCGGGTAAAGAAAAAGCGCCGAACCGTTTACCGATCCGACGTCCTTGTCAGTTCTTATATCTGTATTTATTGTAACAAGAATATTGTCTGTTTCTATGTATCCCGTATACCACTTTATTTGTTCATAGTGTACATAGCACGGTAATGTCTGATAAGAAAAGCCAGCTTCAAATTAAGACAGTTTTCCAAATCTCCAAGGTCAATATCAAGAATTTCCCGAATACGCCCCAACCTGTAATTTAAAGTATTACGGTGAAGAAAAAGTGCCTCCGCCGTATCCTTAATGGAGCAGTTTTTGTTCAGATAGGTCTCCAAAGTCTCACAAAGTTTTCCATTCTTTACCTCATCGTCCCGTACTAAACGCCCCAGATGTTCTTCTACAAAATCATCCAAAAATTTATTATCCTCTACACGTGAAATGAAACTATAGAGGCCCTGATCTTTAAAGAAATAAAAGGATTCCTTTCTATTTTCCATTCTGGCTGCAGATACAGCCGAAGAGGCCTCATTACGGCTTGTACGAATATCCTCCAGATAGGATACATTATTCCCTACGCCGATCACGACTTCCAGATCACATTCTATTCTGATACGATCATAGATGGAAATAAGTATTTCTTTTAATTTTTCTTCAGTAATCCGGTTTGATGGCACCAGAGCCAGTATAAGACCGGCCTGAAGACGAATCAGGATTTCTTCATTAAGTATGCTGCCAAAACGTTCCTGAACTATATGCTTAATAGTCTTCCCAAGAGTCAGGGGATCTTTTTCTTTCTGCGCATGCTCATTTTTTCTTTTGATCTGAACATTCAAATTTTCAACAGACGTTAAAGATTGCGTATTTTCTTTATTTTCGTAAAAAAACTCCACCACACGAAAAGGCCCGGTAAGATCAATGTTGAGAAAACGTGCCTGAGCAAAAATGTTTTCTTTATTGAGATGCTCGCCATCCAGGATAGAGGTAAAGAGCTGCTCAGCTGCATTTCTTGCATTTTCTTCCATAACCAGTCTCTGACAAAGAATCTGTGAAAGATCGATAAGCGGATATTCTTCAGAAAGTTCAAAAAGCGGCAGACTGATACTATCGCAGTAATTCACCAGTGCCTTAGAAATCTGCCCTTCATTTATGCCCAAAGCCACAATCTGATACCCGGCCATCTCTTTAACCAAGGCAATCACCTTTTCATCATCGTCAGTGATATTTCTGTTTGTGAGCACAACGAACTCACCGCCATGAATATAATTTTCCATTTTATATTCTTTTTGTATGCACTGGAGACAGTCCGCAAAATAAATCCATCTTACCTGCCTTTCCAGTCCTTCTTTTCCGGCCTTTAAAACCATAACTTCCTGAAATTCCGGAATCTTCATGATATCGGTACAGTTCATATTTTCATCTTCCTGCAGCAATCAATTAACCTGAATATTCATATAACTTCTTGATTTTTTCCGAAACCTGCTGCAGTTTCTGGGCGCGGTGGCCAAAAATTCTTAGCGCAAGATCTCCGGTTGTGAGGCGAGTAACTCCGCCGTCTATTTCGGAATCTTCATCAAGGATCTGCCAGATTTTTTCCTGAAGTTCCAGATTAATTGCTGAGTCTGCTGATTTTACAGTTTCGGATTTCTGACTGCACTTTTCACCATCTCTGCTGCAGATTTTAGAGAGAAACAGGTTTGCCATATGCGTGTAGCCTTCATACATCCCTATTCCTTCCATCGGCATTTTGTCCGGTTCGTAGCAGGTGTTGTCGCGATAGATGAGCTTACTGCCTCTGTACAGCAGAACTTTCGAGGAAAATCTACGGTACTTAAAGCGTTCATCGTATGCCGTTCGACCACAGGAGATGATTTCCAATAGGAATAAACGGGATGTTTCGTCTTCCAGATGGATGGTCATTTTGCTGTCAAAGGCTGACTGTGCAAAAGGGATAACTGGCTGGGGTGAGTAATATAATGTAGCGTTTTTATCTACTTGTAATTCAATGGTTCGGCTAGCTGAGCCTTCATCCATTTTGTGAATTTTTTCAAAGGACTGGGACAGAACCTCCAGATCAGTACCTTCTTTTACATGGTAGGAAAATTCCTGAAAATCACCTGCCATGATTCCAGCAGAGGCACAGAGAGGCATAATCTGGATGCCGCCATTTTCTTTTTCGAAAGGCATCATGATCTTGTATGGAGCTGTAAAGGACAG
>CAVDGK010000049.1:0-10431 GCA_963607995.1 Oscillospiraceae bacterium
CAGGTGGTGAGCAGCAGAGAGTCGCTGTGGCCCGTGCCCTTATTAACCGCCCGGAGATTCTTCTGTGCGATGAGCCGACAGGTAACCTTGATCCCCATAACTCATATGAAATTATGAGCCTGCTTGAGAAAATCAATGAAAGAGGCACGACAGTGCTGGTGGTTACCCATAACCAGGAACTCGTAAACATGTTCCGCAAACGTGTTATCACGATGAGACGCGGTGTCATTACAAAAGACATCGAGGAAGGTGGTTATGATGGGGTTTAGTTCTATTGGTTACAACATAAAGCAGGGTGTCAAAAATATCTGGCGTAACCGGATGTTTACACTGGCCTCTGTTATTACAATGACAACAACGGTATTTTTATTCGGTGTGCTTTTGTCCGTTGCCTTAAATGTCAGCACCGCTGCCCGCTACTATGAGCAGGAAGTTGGCATCACGGTTCTTTTCAATGAAGATATTACGGATGAGCAGATCAGCACTCTTCAGGCGGAAATTGAAGCTTATGACGGTGTAGCAGAAGTTACTTATACGACAGCTGATGAAGCCTGGGAGAACTTTAAAAATACTTATTTTGAAGGTGATCCGGATGCAGCTGCCAGCTTCGGTACGGAAAATCCTCTGGCTAATTCAGCCAGCTTTTCGGTTAAAACGGATACCATTGAGAATCAGACTTCTGTTGAGAATTATATTTCTCAGTTGGACGGCGTCCGCAAGGTTAACCGTTCCGATGATGTGGTTAAGGCTCTGTCCCGTTTCAATACGATTTTAGGTATCGTGACCACCATTATCATTGCTATTCTTCTGGTTGTAGCGGTTATCCTGATTTCCATGACGGTTAATGTGGGTATTTCCGTCAGACGTAATGAGATCGGCATCATGAAGCTGATCGGTGCTACGGATGCTTTCGTCAGGGCGCCTTTCCTGGTTGAAGGTGTTTTGATCGGTCTCATTGGTTCTATCATTCCGCTGATCATTTTGTATTTTAGCTACAATGCATTGGTTGGCCGGATTATTCAAAAATATCTGAGTTCTTTATCTTCTGTCTTTATGACGGTTAATCAGATTTTCCAATATCTGATTCCGGTGTCATTGCTTCTTGGTGTTGGTATCGGTTTGATCGGTTCGATCATTACGGTACGCCGTCACCTGAAGGTTTGATGGATGTAAGAATGAATGTGAGTGCCATTTCCGGCTTTCCCGGAAGTGGCATTTTTATAAGTAGTGGAATTTGATACGTACGAACTGGCCACAGCACTCCTGCACGGAGAGATACGCTTCCGCGCCCCTCGTCGAGCAGCGCACATGCTCACACTTAACGAAGTCGAGTGCCTGCACGATGACTGAGTTTAGTGAAGCAGCGGTTTCTTCGAACGAAGTGAGAATGGAACTACTTTTTTAAGTACCGGCCTCCTCGAGGATCTTCCTTAGCAGGGGTGCATAGGCTCTGCTCTGTGTATCAAAACGTGTGAAGTATACGATGCGAGTAACGGTATAGGATGGTAAATGGCATATGGAAGAAAGCGAAGTAATGACTGGGGGAGAGGTTGAAGAGGAAAATGCTGAGGGCGAGAAAAAGAAGAGTTCACGCTTTCATATAAAGAAACCGGTCGTCACGTTTTTCATTGGGCTTCTCGTGGGACTGGGGATTCTGGTAGTCGTGGTGCTGATCCTAAATCCGGATATGAAGGAAAGAGAAATTCTTAGCCTTATTAAGAAGTATGCTATTACGGATGCAACGGATGAAGATCTGGAAAATGGCAAATACGATGGCATTCTCTCTGCTCTTGGAGACAAGTATGCGGAGTATTACACGGCAGAAGAAACCAACAGCAACACGGAAAAACGAAGCGGCAGCTATGAGGGTATCGGCCTTGTGGTGGGTGAGCAGGATGACGGCAGCTTCATTATTTCCGGTGTTTATTCCGACTCACCGGCATCGGAGGCCGGTGTGGAAGCTGGGGATATTATCGTTAAGGTTGGGGATACATCTGTTGTCAATGAATCTTATGTAGGCGATGATAATGCTGATGACGGCATCACTCTTTCGGCTCTTCTTCAGCTCATTGCCGATCAGGGGGATGACGTGAAGATCACGGTGAAACGTGATGAAAATGAAATCGACTTTGCCATGACGCCTCGGGAGATTTCCTTAAATAGCGTTAATTACAAAATGGAAGAAGATAATATTGGCTTCATCCGTATTGAAAAGTTTAACAAAACCACCGGAGAGCAGTTTGATGAGGCCATTACAGAACTGACGAATCAGGGAATGAGGGCCCTTATTGTGGATCTGCGGAATAATGGGGGCGGCCTTGTGGATGTAACGAAAGAGTGTCTCGAAAGAATCCTTCCGGAAGGCCTTATGTTCTATACAGAAACCAAAGATGGTACCCGAACGGAATATTCGGCTAAGGGTGAAACGCCTCTTGAAGTGCCTATGGCGATACTTGTAAATGGTTCCACAGCCAGTGCGTCGGAGATTTTTGCCGGTGCCTGCCGGGATCAGCTGGGGGCTATCCTTGTAGGTGAGACGACTTACGGCAAGGGTATTATTCAGACCACAACACAGCTTTCCGATGGAAGCAGCGTCAAGTTTACCACAGCTCATTATTTTACGCCGAATGGCACGGATCTTAATGGGGTGGGACTTTCTGTGGATGTAGAGTCAACTCTTGAGGTTGAAGACGGAGTAACCCAGATCGAAGCCGGATCCGATGGGGATTCCCAGTATCTGGATGCAAGAAATGCACTTGTGGAGAAAATGAAATAAATATGGACTTTAAATCACATTCAGAATATAAGGCTATTCAGATTTAAACTTGGAACTAAAATTTCTTCTGGTACGAGACATAATGAATCTCCGTATGCGTCTCTAAAGCATATCATATTCATTAAGAATCGTCTCCAGATCTGTCTTAATTCATGGGACCATTATACTTCTTCCTTCGAGTGAAAACTTTAAAACCGGGAGAAGAGTTACCGGATGGTGCAGAAGCGGAATAGTAAGATGAATAAAACCGAAAAGAAACGGCAAAAAGAACAATATGTCGTAGAAGAAATGATCCGGCTGTACTGCCGGAAAAAACATCCGAAAGAAAAAAGACAGGAAGGGCAGATGTGTCCTGACTGTCAAAGACTTTCGGATTATGCAAAACAAAGAAGTCAAAAGTGTCCATTTATGGAAGAAAAAACGTTCTGTGCGAACTGTAAGGTGCATTGTTATAAGCCAGAGATGAGAGAACAGATCAGGCAGGTTATGCGTTTTTCAGGACCAAGGATGTTATTATATCATCCAGTCCTTGCAGTATGGCATTTGATATGCAGTAAAAAAGAATCGAAGAAATAAACAAAAGGGTAAGATTTTTATGATTAAAACAAGACTGGTGGGGCTGTTGTCTCATGCAAAAAAGTATATCGTGTATACGATTTTGTGGCAGTGGGTAGCCCTCCTGTCGCAAGTGTTGGCAGTTTTTTCTATTGCAGATTTACTGGAACAGGTAGTGTACCGGGCAGTAACCGTACCGATCATTGAGCGGACGATACTGATTTTAGTTCTGGTTGTGGTAATCCGGTTCGTATGTGAAAGGATGGGAGCAAGGTCTTCCTATCTCGCATGTGTGGATGTAAAGAGGATTCTGCGTGAAAAGATTTATGAGAAAATGTTGAAACTGGGAGCTTCCTACAGTGAGCAGGTATCCTCTTCGGAGGTCGTACAGGTGTCAACCGAAGGTGTGGAGCAGTTGGAGACATACTTTGGAAAATATCTTCCACAGTTATTTTACAGCCTGATTGCACCGCTGACATTATTTATCATTCTTTGCAGAGTGAGCCTGAAAGCGAGTGTCGTCCTGCTGATCTGTGTACCGCTGATTCCGATTTCTATTGTAGTGGTACAGAAGATTGCAAAGAAATTACTGAATAAGTATTGGAGCATCTATACCGGACTGGGGGATTCGTTCCTTGAGAATTTACAGGGACTTACCACACTGAAGATTTATCAGGCAGATCAGCAGAAAGCAGACGAGATGGATGTGGAATCCCAGAACTTCCGTAGGATTACGATGAAAGTGCTGACCATGCAGCTCAATTCCACCAGTGTGATGGATATTGTGGCGTATGGTGGAGCAGCGATCGGTATGGCAGTTGCGGTGTCCGAATTCTTAAAAGGAAATATCAGTGTAGCAGGAACGTTATGTATCGTTCTGCTTGCCAGCGAGTTTTTCCTGCCGCTCAGGCTGCTTGGTTCATTCTTCCATATCGCAATGAATGGTATGGCAGCAAGTGATAAGATTTTCAAGATTTTAGATCTGCCGGAACCACAGGCCGGAGAAAAAACACTGCCGGAGGTCGCGTTAGATGTCACATTAAAAGATGTGCATTTTTCTTATGAAGAGGACAGAGAGATTTTAAAAGGAATCAACTTAAATCTTCCGGCAGGAAGTTTTGTATCATTGGTTGGTGAATCCGGATGTGGTAAGAGTACGATTGCCGGAATCCTTGCAGCAAAGAACCGGGGATATAAAGGAGAAATCACCATCGGTGGCGTACCGCTTAATGAAGTGAATGAAACCAATCTGATGCAGAGGGTTGTTTTGGTTCGCCATAACAGCTACCTGTTCAAAGGTACGGTAGAAGAAAACCTGAAGATGGCAAAACCGGATGCAACGAAAGAAGAGATGGAAGCAGTTCTTCAGAAAGTCAATCTCTTAGGATTCTTACAGACACAGGATGGCTTACAGACACAGTTGTTGGAAAAAGCAAGTAACCTGTCCGGCGGTCAGTGCCAGAGACTGGTGATTGCCAGAGCATTGCTTCGGACAGACAGTGCAGTTTATATTTTTGATGAAGCTGCATCCAATATTGATGTGGAAAGTGAAGAACTGATCATGAATGTGATTCACGAACTGGCAAAGACAAAGACGGTGCTTCTGATTTCCCACAGACTGGCAAATGTTGTGAAGTCTGACAAGATTTATTTCTTAAAAGACGGAGAAATCAAAGAAAGCGGAAAGCATGACGAACTGATGAGCCGGAATGGTGCGTACAGACATCTGTATGAAAGCCAGATGGCACTGGAAAACTATGGAAAAGGAGGAGTGGCACAATGAGCGAAAATACGAATACAACAAAACGCAGAAGTGCCATCCAGATCATGGGAAGCCTGATTGGTCTGGTAAAACCCCTGCTCCATATCATGCTGGCAGCAATTATCCTTGGAACATTAGGTTATTTGTGTGCAATCTTTCTGACGATACTGGCAGGACAGGTCATCGTACATGGACTTCTGACAGGGGCAGCCGGAATGATTGTTCCGGTGAACAATATGTGGCTGGTATTTACCCCAGTAAAAACCATTATCACAGTCATGATCGTCATTGCAGTGCTTCGCGGAATTCTGCATTATGTGGAACAGTATTGTAATCATTTTATCGCATTTAAGCTGTTGGCAATCATCCGTCATAAAGTGTTTGCGGCACTGAGAAAGCTCTGCCCTGCAAAACTGGAAGGCCGGGATAAGGGAAACCTGATCTCCATTATTACGACTGATATCGAATTACTGGAAGTGTTCTATGCACATACCATTTCCCCGATTGCGATTGCAACGCTGACCTCAATTATTATGGTGATTTTTATTGGAAGATATCACTGGTTAGCAGGAGTGCTTGCACTGGCAGCTTATCTGATTGTCGGTGTAGTCATCCCGATGTGGAATGGAAAACGTGGCAGCCAGAAGGGAATGGAATTTCGGACAAACTTCGGAGAATTGAACAGTTTTGTTCTGGACTCTTTACGTGGACTGGATGAGACCATCCAGTACGGACAGGGTGAAAAGAGAAAAGAGCAGATGTCTGAGCGTTCCAAAAACCTTGCAGGAATGCAGGAGTCATTAAGCAAGATGGAAGGCTCACAGCGTTCCTTTACGAATATGGTCATCCTGCTTGCATCTTTTGGAATGCTGGCACTGACGATCTGGCTGTATGACAAAGGAACGATGGGATTCGAGGGAATCTTAACCTGTACCATCGCCATGATGGGTTCTTTCGGACCGGTAGTAGCATTATCAAGCCTTTCCAATAACCTGAACCAGACACTGGCAAGTGGTGAGCGTGTTCTTTCTCTTCTGGAAGAGACACCGCTTGTGGAAGAAATTCCGGGTGACGTGGAAATTTCCGGTGCAGAGAGCATGGGACATGAATTTACAGGAGCAGAGGCAGAGAACGTAACATTTGCATATAAGGTGAATGGCTCCGAAGGAGACAGACAAGGGGAGTCCGACAGGGCGGGAAAGTGCCCTGGGGCAGAGAACGGCCTGAGCCGCGATAATGAGGTTATTTTGGATAACTATTCACTGAAATTACAGCCGGGTAAGATCACAGGGATTCATGGTGCGAGCGGTTCCGGAAAATCTACACTCTTAAAACTGTTGATGCGGTTCTGGGATGTGCAGGATGGAAGTGTATCGGTAGATGGTACAGATGTCCGCAAGATTCCGACCAAGCATTTAAGAGATATGGAAAGTTATGTCACGCAGGAAACACACCTGTTCCATGATTCGATTGCAAACAATATTGCCATTGCAAAGCCGGGAGCATCCAGAGAAGAGATTATGGAAGCTGCAAAGAAAGCGTCCATCAACGATTTCATAATGACACTTCCGAAAGGATATGATACAGAAGTCGGAGAACTGGGTGATACGCTGTCCGGCGGTGAAAAACAGAGAATCGGAATTGCAAGAGCATTTCTCCATGAATGCCCCCTCATTCTACTCGATGAGCCTACATCGAACCTCGACTCTTTAAATGAGGGAATTATCTTAAAATCATTGAAAGAATCGGCTGAGAAGAAAACAGTTGTCCTGGTATCCCACAGAGTATCCACAATGAACGTGGCAGATGTGGTATATGAAATGGAGAACGGAAGAATTTCTTAACAGCAGGAAGGCAGAAGAAATACTTTCCCAAAGGGGATAAAGTAGTATAGGAAACTGGGAGAATCCGTTAAACGAAGAAGTAAAATTAACGAATTAAATCAAAAACAGGAAAGGCGGTGGAGAGATTTCACTGCCTTTTTTGTTTTGAAAATGAAGTAACATAAGAAAAGTGATAAAAATGAAAAAAGTATTGATATAGGTCCATGATATAATAGGGACTGTTACAAGAAAAAAAACAGTAAAAATATGACAGAACCGGAGCCTGGTATCATCAGATATTTCCAGGTGATGTTTTATCCGCAAAAATGAATCTTGTGACTTTTATTCGTAACGAGACAAAAATGACCTCTATTCGAGACAAAAACAGGCATTTCGTTACGAATCTGATTACGAATTTTGGGTTGATATTGGTCGTAATAAAAGTCACAAATGGAGGAATTTACCATGAATGTAGAAAAAGGACATTCGCAATCCGCTGACAATAGTCAGCTACTTGCTCATAAAAGCAGCCCGCAGGGCGGACATGCTTTTAAATTAAAGGCTCCATATAAGCCAACCGGAGATCAGCCCCAGGCGATTGCTGAGCTGGTGGCTGGCTTTCGGGAAGGCAACCAGATGGAGACCCTGCTTGGTGTTACCGGCTCCGGAAAAACCTTCACCATGGCAAATGTCATACAGGAACTTAATAAGCCAACCCTGGTGATCGCCCATAATAAGACCCTGGCGGCCCAGCTCTATGGCGAATTCAAAGAATTCTTTCCGGAAAATGCCGTGGAATATTATGTTTCTTACTATGACTATTACCAGCCGGAGGCCTATGTTCCCTCTTCCGATACCTATATAGCCAAGGACTCAGCCGTTAATGATGAAATCGATAAGCTGCGCCTTTCGGCTATTTCCTCACTGGCAGAGCGGAAGGATGTTATTATCGTATCCTCTGTTTCCTGCATTTATGGTATCGGTGCACCGGATGATTACATGAATATGATGACATCGGTGCGGCCGGGTATGATAAAGGATCGGGATGATCTTATTCGTGAACTTATTGATATGCAGTACGAACGGAATGAAATCGATTTTCATCGTGGTGCATTTCGGGTTAAAGGAGATACGCTGGAAGTGATTCCGGCCGATAATAATGATTATGCCCTGCGCATCGAATTCTTTGGGGATGAGATTGAAAAAATTTCCCAGATTGATATCCTTACAGGGGAGAAGAAGGCGGAACTGAAGCATGCGGCTCTTTATCCGGCATCCTTTTATGTTGTGCCTCAGGAAAAAATGAATGAAGCCTGCCTGGCTATTGAGCAGGAACTGGCGGAGCAGGTGGCTTATTTTAAAAGTGAAGAAAAGCTGCTGGAAGCTCAGCGTATCGAGGAGAGAACGAATTTTGATATCGAAATGATGCGGGAGACGGGATTCTGTTCCGGTATCGAAAATTATTCCCGTCATCTGACGGGCCGGGTAGAGGGTCAGCCTCCGTATACGCTGATTGATTATTTTCCGAAGGATTACCTTCTTATTATTGACGAGTCTCATATGACGGTGCCTCAGATCGGGGCTATGTATAATGGGGACCGGAACCGCAAAACCACTTTGGTGGATTATGGTTTTCGTCTGCCTTCCGCTAAAGATAACCGCCCTCTTAATTTTGAGGAATTTGAGGAGCGGCTGGATCAGGTGCTTTTCGTATCAGCAACCCCCGGAAAATATGAAGGTGAGCACGAAATGCTGCGGGCGGAGCAGATCATTCGCCCGACAGGCCTTTTGGATCCTGCCGTGGAAGTGCGGCCTATTGAAGGTCAGATCGATGATCTGGTAGGAGAAGTTAATAAAGAAGTGGCAGCTCACCACAAGATTATGATAACCACCCTGACTAAGCGTATGGCAGAGGACCTGACGGAATACATGAAGGATCTGGGAATTCGCGTGCGGTATCTCCATTCGGATATCGATACCATGGAGCGGTCGGAGATCATTCGGGATATGCGTCTGGATGTTTTCGATGTGCTGGTGGGCATTAACCTTCTGAGGGAAGGTCTTGATATTCCGGAGATTACTTTGGTGGCTATTTTGGACGCGGATAAGGAAGGTTTTCTTCGATCCGAGACGTCCCTCATTCAGACCATTGGCCGTGCCTCCCGAAATGCGGAGGGCCATGTCATTATGTATGCCGATAATATGACGGATTCCATGAGACGGGCTATTGAAGAGACGGAACGAAGACGAGGCATTCAGGAAGCTTATAATAAAGAACATGGCATTACGCCCCAGACTATTAAGAAGAGCGTTCGGGATCTGATTTCTATTTCCAGGGAAGTGGCGGAGACGGAGAAGAAGATCGGCAAGGATCCGGAATCCATGAACCGGGATGAGCTGATAGACTTGATTGCCAAGGTAGAGAAACAGATGCGGGCGGCAGCAGCTGAGCTTAATTTTGAAATGGCAGCGGAACTTCGTGACCAGATGACGGAACTTAAGAAAAATCTGGAGGAGGCAGGCGAGGCAGCCCGGGAAATCCGGGTAAAGGCAAAGAATGCATCAGCCCCCAAAAAGACAGTGGCTTACAATGCCAAGAAGCATCATAACCGCGGAGGCAGGACGTAAGAAGTTCTGATCGGAAAAAAGGAGATGAAAAATGGCAGGAACATGTGATAACTGTACTTATTATGCTTATGATGAGGATGAAGAGGATTATTTTTGCCAGGCGGATATGGACGAAGACGATTACTATCGTTTCCTGACAGATACCCATACAGGGTGCCCTTTTTACCAATCGGATAATGAGTACGAAATTGTAAGACATCAGATGTAAAACAAAAACAGCCGCTTCGGTCTTGAAAACCGGGCGGCTGTTTTTAGTTCATCGCAAGGCTTGTGTTATTTTTTGCTCTTCCATTTTAATAAAAAGGCAGAATTGATGATAACCAGCACAGAGCCGGCATTATGAACAAGGGCACCGATAACGGGACTCAGGGTGCCAATGATGGCCAGGGTAATGGCGATGAAGTTAAGTGTCATGGAAAAGGTCATGTTCAGCTTAATAGTGGTCATCATGCGTTTTGACAGGGCGATGAGATGAGGAAGCTCTTTCACCTCGTCGTCAATAAGGGCAATGTCAGCCGCATCCACGGCAATATCACTGCCTACACCACCCATGGCAATCCCCACATCAGCTTTTTTGAGGGCAGGAGCATCATTGACACCATCACCAATCATACAGACGGGCATGTCTTTATTTTGATAATCTCCAATATATTTCAGCTTATCCTCCGGAAGACATCCGGATTTATACTCCCGAATGTGAAGCTTATCGGCAATGGTTCTGGCAGCATTTTCATGATCACCAGTAAGGAGAAGAGGCTGAACCTGAAGATCTGAAAGGGAAGAAATCATGGCGGCACTTTCTTTTCTTAAAGTATCGGATAAGGCAAGAAAGCCGGCGAATTGACCATCCGCGGCGATATAAATGACAGTTGCTCCCTGCTTAATGA
>CAVDGK010000050.1:0-10182 GCA_963607995.1 Oscillospiraceae bacterium
GACTTATTATGAGGCCCTGGCGGTGGGCCTGCCGGTACTGGGCTTTCGAGACCGGTGCCTTGACGTCATGATCGTAGATGGTGAAAATGGCTGGCAGTTTGATGAAAGAGAAGACTTCGTTGAAAAAATGGAGAGGATGCTTTCGAATATCGATCGCTTTAAAGAAAATGCTCAAAAGTCCGCTGAACATTTTACCACGAAACAGTTCGCAGAAAATGTGCTGGAAGTCTATCGGCATGTGATGGATAAGCATGGTATCTAAATGAAATAGTGAATAAGTTATAAAGAGGTCTTGCTGAATGCAGGGCCTTTTTATTTGCTCGGAAAATCTTGTTCTTAATATAAGATTAAAATCATATAAACACCGCATTCTAAAGATAAAAGTAAAAATCGACAGTTATTAACTGATAAAGCAACTGCTAAAAATCTCTTTTAAAATTTGAAATATTATGCTACGATAGTCGTAACTGGGTGGATTGAAAACTTACACCCATTACAAAAGGATAATCCGAGTATTCAGATAAACCGAAGAACGGTTTGTTACCTGCGTAAATACTAAGAGGTGTTTCAAAGGAAGCGCACTCTTTTAAACAACTTTTAATATTTTATGACAATGGAATGCCTGCAAGGCATTAATTCTGTTGTCTGAGTGTGGAGTAGAGAAGGAGAAAACATGCAAAGAAAAAAAGCAATGGCGGTCATTCTGGCTGCCAGTCTTACCATGGGAACAGTGGGGATGGATGTCACCACAGTAATGGCTGACACAACCACCCAGGAAGGTACAGAGACGACCAAAAGCACCTATAAAGCAATCACTGGTACAGATGGAAGTGCTGCAACAGAGGATCTTGTTCAATCTAACTTCCAGTTTACATCCGGTTTTAACTATGATGGAACTAACACGCTGAAAGCTTATTTTTGTGATTCTACTGGAAAGGCTACAGACACAGAGGTGCTGTCAACAGGAACTCAGGAGTACGCTGTCACGACTGCCGGTGTCATCGTTACCATTCCGGATGGCTTTAAATATTATACAAAAGAGGCAGATGGCAGCAACACTCTGTATGATATTTACATAAAGATTATACCTAATCAAAATATTACTGCTTCGCAAAGTGGCTGGAAGTTTGATATTAAAAATAAAACAGAGGATGGCGTGACGACAACTTATATGACTCTTCAGCCCAACCAAACCGCAGGTTATAATTTTGACTATGAAATCTGGCTGCAGGATGGAAATACTGTGGTAAGTGATGTGGATCTGGTTGCAGGTACGTGTTTTACGGCCACTACAGAAGGAGCTAAACCTTACAGTGATGATGGTAAGATTTATTCTAACGTTCCATATAGTCAATTGATTTATAATTCAACAACAAAGACTTGGTATCCGAAGAACTCAACGTATGACAAAGCTCACTATTATATTCTTGGACACGGAAGAAGTTCTGTCAATAAGGTTCAAGGTGGTTATGCAAGAAGGAGCGGCAGTGGCGGTGCTGAATTTGTAATTGGTTATCTGACTAAGACGGTCACCTTCCAAAATGAAGAAAATGCCCAGGCCGGAGATCTTTCCTTTACATCTGAAGAGACAGCTACAGACAAGATCGTTCAGGTGCCAACAGCTTCACCGAAGACAGGTTATATCCTGGAATATTGGACGGCAGATCAGGATGCAACTCTTTCTGATGGAACAGAGGTTAAGAAGGGCGATAGGATTTATCCTTCATCCTTCAAAGGCGTTGTGGCAGACAAAGATATTACCTTTACAGCCCATTATTGCCAGTATCTGTTTACCCATAATTATGTAGATGAAGATGGAAATGTATCTTCAACTCCTACGGGTGATCTTTACTTATATTATGAAAAGACGAACACCGACCCGGATTTATGGGCTGCAAATTGCAAAGCAACAATTGCAGCTCCGGATAAAACTTATGACGGTAAGGCTTATGATGAAAAGGTAACGGTTGATTTAAGTGCAATTCAGCAGATTCTTCCAGATGCTGAAATGACAGGCGATTACGTCTACTATAAGAAGGCTGATGGCGAAACTGAACCAAATGAAGCGAATAAATTAACATCTGCACCGACAGATGCAGGTGAGTACTGGGTTGTTGCTACCATCGATACCAGCGTTAAGGATGCAAATGGAAACAATGTAACAGCAACAGTTTATACTGATTTTGAAATTGCAAAGAGATCGGTAACCGTTAAGGCTAATTCACCTAAGTATAAGGCCTATGGTACAGAAGACCCGAATCTGAAAGGGGAATACACTGTCGAAGAAGAAAACTCGAAAGATGGAACCGGACTGGTTAATGGTGATGAACTGAAGAATATCACAGTTTCCCGTAAAGATGCAGACACAACTGAAGGTGAAAAAGTCGGTGATCATACGATTACCGTAAGCCAGACTGCAGGTTCAAATCCGAATTATAGTATTACTTTTGTGGATGGAACCCTTACAATCAAAGAAGCATATATGGGGGATGATGTAAAGGCTGACAATTACGAAGGTACCTATGATGGTGGAGACCGCACAATTACAGTGACTGCACCGGAAGGAGCAAAGGTTACTTACTCCCTTACAAAAGATGGTGAATATACAGAAGAAGCTCCTACAGTAAAGAATGTAACAGAAGGAACGACCATCTACTATAAGGTAGAAAAAGAAGGCTACACACCGGTAAGCGGTGAGGCAACTGTTAAGATCAGCCAGAAAGAAGTAACGGTTACACCGACCAGCACATCAAAGACTTACGGAGCTAAAGATCCGGCATTTGAATACACGACAGATGGTGTGGTAGACGGAGAAAGCCTCACAGATATCACCATTAGCCGTGCAGAAGGTGAAGCTGTCGGTACATACACAATGACCGGTACAGAGAAGGAAGGCTCAAACCCGAATTATAAGGTAAGCTTTAAAGAAGGTACATTTACAATCGGTGCAGCCTCCATGGATAAGGATGTAAGTGCTGAAGGATACGAAGGCACCTATGACGGCGCTGGTCATACTATTACAGTGACCGCACCGGAAGGAGCAAAGGTTACTTACTCCCTTACAAAAGATGGTGAATATACAGAAGAAGCTCCTACAGTAAAGAATGTAACAGAAGGAACGACCATCTACTATAAGGTAGAAAAAGAAGGCTACACACCGGTAAGCGGTGAGGCAACTGTTAAGATCAGCCAGAAAGAAGTAACGGTTACACCGACCAGCACATCAAAGACTTACGGAGCTAAAGATCCGGCATTTGAATACACGACAGATGGTGTGGTAGACGGAGAAAGCCTCACAGATATCACCATTAGCCGTGCAGAAGGTGAAGCTGTCGGTACATACACAATGACCGGTACAGAGAAGGAAGGCTCAAACCCGAATTATAAGGTAAGTTTTAAAGAGGGTGAATTTACCATTAACAATGCATCCTTTAATGAAGGTGATATAACTGTCGAAGAATATTCAGGCACCTATGATGGTAAGGGACATAGTATTAAGGTAACAACAACGGGAACAGCAGAAGGTGCTACTATCTATTATTCAACTACAGGTGCAGAGGGTTCTTACACATTAGATAATCCGTCATTCACAGATGTAGATAAAAAAGGCCATGATGTTTATGTCAAGATCGTGAAGGATAATTATGAAACGGCATATAGTTATGGACAGGTCAAAATCTACAAGAAAGATGTTACGGTTACACCGGAAAATAAAGAAAAGACCTATGGTGATCCGGAAGTAACTCTGACATATACTGCAAATGAAGGTGGCCTTGTTGAAGGAGACACTCTTTCGGGTATCACATTGAGTCGTGTGGCTGGCGAAAATGTTGGTTCCTATGGAATCAACGGCAGCGTGGAAGAAGATGCAAATCCTAACTACAATGTAACGATCGCTACGGGTACCTATACGATTAATCCGAAGGAAGTAAAGGCTAATGTAACAGCTGCAGGCAAAACATACGATGGTAATACAACAGCAACGGTTACAGCAACGGTCACAGAAGGTCTTGTTGGAGATGACACAATTACTATTGAAGGTCTGACCGGCGATTTTGAAGATTCTAATGTAGGAACTGGAAAGAATGTTACCGTCCATAAGGATGGAGCAGCTATCACCGGAGCTGGAAACTACAATGTTGTTATTCCGGATACAACAAAGGCTGATATTACCAAGGCGCCATCATCAGGTACTGCAACAGGAAAGACAGACCTTGTTTATGATGGAACTCCGAAGGAACTGGTTACACCGGGAAATGATTTAATAGGTGGAGAAATCCATTATATTGTCGATGGTGTTGATACAACTGATATCCCCAAAGGTACAGATGCAGGTGAGTATGAGATTACCTATTATGTAAAAGGCGATGGCAACCACGACGATACAAAGCCGACGACAATTACAGTTACAATTAAGAATGCTGAAAATGAAGTAACGGCATCAGGCTACAGTGCTCCTTATGATGGACAGCCGCATACCATTACAGTAACAGCTCCGGAAGGTTCAAAGGTTACCTATTCAGCGGATGGTGTTAACTATACAGATGAGGCACCAACATATACATCTGTAACAGATGGTGCGACTGTCTACTACAGAGTTGAAAGAGAAAATTATGACACTGTTGAAGGTTCAAAGTCTGTAACCATCACAAAGAAACCTGTCACAGCTGTTATTACTGCTGACAATAAGACTTATGATGGTGAAAAAACGGCAACAGTTCACTATACTTTGGGTAAAGAACAGGGTGTTGTTGATGGAGATACTATTACCATCGATGGTCTGACCGGAAACTTTGATACACCTGATGCAGGAGAAGACAAGAAAGTTACTACAAACAGTGGAAGCGATGCAGTTGTTATTTCCGGTGCTGATAACTATGAAGTGACAATTCCGACTGAAACCACAGCTGACATTACGGCTGCTGAATCAAAAGTGACGGTGACACGAAATGACATGACATACAATGGTGGTGAACAGACACCTATCACGGTAGAGGATGTCATTGAAGGCACAAAAGTACATTATTCACTGGATGGCGTGAACTGGGTGGATGAGATTCCCACTGTTAAGGACGCCGGAGATTATACAATCTACTATTATGTAGAAGGAGATAATAACCATAGTGATCTTGGCTCAAAGGAAGAACCAAAGAGCATCCAGGTAACAGTAAAGAAGAAAGCTGTTACAGTGACACCGGAGAACAAAGAAAAGGTTTATGAAGAGGCAGATGAAGATCTGACCTATAAAGCAGAAGGCCTTGTAGATGGTGAAACACTTACAGATATCAAATTGAGCCGTGATGATGGTGAAAATGTAGGTGATTACACGATCCACGCTTCTCAGACAGAAGGTGCAAACAGCAATTATGCCGTAACATTTGCTGACGGAACCTATACGATTACACCGAAGTCCATCATCGGTTCTACAGTTTCTCTTGGTGAGGCTCTGATCTACAATGGCGAGGAACAGAGTCAGGATGTATTAAAAGTGATTCTGGAAGGCAAAGATATTCCGGATGATGCTTATGAGGTTACTGAAAATACAGGAACCGACCCAGGTGTTTACACATTGACCATTACGGCTAAAGATGGCAGCAACTATAAGGATTCTATTACATGGAACTTTGTTATCTCACCGAAGATTGAAGATCAGACAAAGGGAGATGGCAGCGGTGATATCAAGGATAATGACCAGGGAGGTATGGATGTTGGCCAGGGCGATGTTCAGATCCAGGTTAAAGGTGATGGCGTTGTTCCAGCTTCAAGCATTGTCACCAGCAAGGTTGATATCCTGAACATGCTCATTCAGAATGGTCATATTACATCAGATGAGCTGTCACAGATTTCCAGTGGTGCATCTGAGAATGTGGTTCTGACCATCAGTGATGCGACAAATAAACTTAATGCAACGGCTAAGAAGCGTATGCAGAGTGTGGCCGGCGATTATACCATTGCCCAGTACATTGGACTGGATCTGCAGAAGTATCTCACTGTAGATGGTGTGACACAGGATGGCATCTCCATCAAAGAGACAGCTGAGGGTATCACGGTTTCCATCGAGATTCCTGATAGTATGATCAATACCAGCGCATCCGTATCACGTACGTATCGTCTGGTTCGTTACTTCAATGGTACAGCTGAGCTTGTTGAAGGTACTTATGATGAGGCAACTCATACATTAACCTTCGAGACCAATAAGTTTGGGGAATTTGCACTGGCTTACAAGGATACAGCGGTTATTACACCGACTTCAGGTGCAACACCGACTCCGACAGCAGCTGCAACCCAGACGACTACAAACGGTGTCAAGACCGGCGATCCGTCCAGCATCTTCGGTTATGCAGGTGCTATGCTTGCATCTCTTGGTGCAGCCTTTGGCTCTCTTAAACTTCGCAGAAAGAAAAGAGAAGATGACGAAGAATAATTCGTTATAGAAGTGAAATGATTGATTAAGAATATTCCTGCCGCTGAATAAGGCGGCAGGAATATTTATCGTATAGGAAACTTCGATCCTAAAATTTAGATGAGTGATAATTCAATAGATAGTTAAAAAAATTTAACAAAATGTATTGCGTCACTTTGTTGGATGTGTTACGATGGCACGCGTTAAAAATTGGTTAAGTTTTAAATGGAGAGAGTAGAAATGAAAAAACTTATTGCAGAATTTATTGGAACTCTGACACTGGTCCTTTTGGGCTGTGGCACAGCAATGCTGGTAGGCTGCGATGCAGCCAATGGCTCAGGCTATCTTCTGACAGCATTTGCCTTCGGTCTTACCATCGTAGGTATGGCTTATTGCGTTGGAAATATTTCTGGCTGCCACATCAACCCGGCTGTATCTCTGGGTGTCCTTATTAATGGCGGTATGACCGTTGCTGATTTCGTTGGTTATGTTATTGCACAGTGCCTTGGTGCTTTCTGCGGTTCAGCCCTGCTGGCTGCCATCTTCAACATGGGCGGTGTCACAGACAAGACAGGCGGTTTTGGTACAAACGGTCTGAGCGGTGTAAACGGAAGCTCTGCTGCCGGCCTTCTGGTTGAAATTCTTCTGACATTTGTCTTCGTTATGGTTATTCTTGGTGTTACAGACAAGAAAGCAAACCATGGTTCTTTTGGTGGTGTCGTAATCGGTTTCACACTGGTTCTGGTTCATATCCTGGGCATTGGCCTTACAGGTACATCTGTTAACCCGGCAAGAAGTTTTGGCCCGGCCCTTATCGCCATGATCAATGGAAATTCAGCTCCCATGGGATGCCTCTGGGTATTCATCGTTGGTCCCTTTGTTGGTGCTGCCCTGGCTGCCCTCGTTTGGAAGTTCATCAACTCCAACGATTAATTAATAATAGGATGCTTGCAAATCATGCGTTCTATTGGTGAATAAGATTTCCTGAATTTGAAAGACTGTCACATTGCGTGGCAGTCTTTTTTCTTTTTTTATGTGTTATAGCGGAAATCTTGCAGGCTATCGAAGAAAAAAATAAATCATGTTATACTATAAAGAATTTCAATGGTGAGGAAATGAATATGATTGAAAGTAAACTTCCAATTGGAATGGATGGAAAACTTATACGAGAGAAATATAAAGCTCTGACAAATACACTTATAGAACGTAAGCTTACCATTACAACGATGGAAAGCATCACTTCGGGTTTGCTTGCTTCTTTGATTACAGATACAGAAGGCTCGTCGGCCGTTCTAAAGGAAGCTTTTGTAACTTATAGTAACGAAGCTAAGATTAGACGGGGTGTAGCGGCAAATATTATTGAAAAATATGGTGTTTATTCCTCTGAAACAGCAAAGGCTATGGCCGAAGCAGCGGCTCTGGAGACGAAGGCAGACCTGGCTATCGGTGTAACAGGGAGTTCTGGAAATGTGGATCCAGCCAATAAGGACAGCATTTGCGGACAGGTATATTTTGCGATAAAATATGGCTCTGCGTGTCATACGTATTATCTGGAAATTCAGCCGAATCAGGAACGGAAGGATTTTAAGATGTGTGTGGCAGGTGAAATCGTTGAAGAATTGCTGTCTTTGTTGAAAAATCAACAGAGCTAAAGAATATATTCTGATAAAGTATCGGATGGAAAATTGTACAAGGGGTATAAAAGTATAGTTTTTGTACAAAGTATTCAAAATATATCAATTTAAAAAGAGGTAGATTACTATGATAATGGAAGGATGTCAGGGAAAGAAAGACATAGCTATCATGGAGAAGATATGCCCGAGATGCGGACATGAGATAGAGATTTTTTCAGTTGACGTTTCAATGCAGTGTGAAAATTGCGGATATACGATCTACAATGATACACTGAATTGCGTTCAGTGGTGCCAGTATGCAAAGAAATGTGTTGGCGAAGATCTGTATGATAAATATATGGAGATCGCTGCGGCACAGAAGGCAAGACGCGAGGCAGAAAAGGCTGAAAAAGCAGCACAAAAGGCGGCAGAGGCAGCTGAAAAAGCAGGGGATAAAGAGTAAATATGGAAGATAAAGATAAAATAAGTGGAGTGGGAGATGACATTTGTGAGAGTGTCGCTGGTCAGAAGCCGGATCACGCTCACAGCCATGATCTACATGAGCATGGTGAGCATACTCATACACATAATGACAGTCATACCCATGGTGATCACAGCCATGGAGAACATGGTCACTATCATTCACCGGAAGAGAAGAAGAGACAGCTCAACCGGCTGGCTCGTATCTCCGGTCATTTAAATCATGTTCGTTCCATGATTGAAAATGATGAAGACTGCGCCGATGTGCTGATTCAGATTTCCGCTATCCGCTCGGCTTTAAATGGCTTGGGAAAACAGATTATCAATGAGCATATTACTCACTGCATCGCCCATGCTATTGAAGAAGGCGATCAAACTCAGATCGAAGAATTCCAGAAAGCTATTCAGAAGTTTATCTAAAAATAAAAAATCCGAAGGTGCATTCACTTTCGGATTTTTTTATTCTTAAAATTTGTGGATTTTTTATGATAGCTCTTTTCGGGGACAGCTTTTTGACGGTTCCCGGAATGGGATGTTTTATCTTGAACTTTATTTTTTGAACCATTAGAGAAGGAATGGGACTTTTCAGAAAATGCTCTTGGCGGTATGAGACATTCCTTATCAAATCCAATGAGATCACTCCGTCCTGCCTTGAGAAGGGCTTCCTTCACTAAAGCATGATTGTCTGTCTTCCAGTACTGGACAAGAGCCCTTTGCAAAGCTTTCTCATGGGGATTTTTCTCCACATATACCGGTTCCATGGTCAACGGGTCTATGCCCGTATGATACATACAGGTTGACACAGTACCCGGCGTGGGATAGAAATCTTGTACCTGGTCTGGCCGAATATGATTCTTATGCAGATATTCTGCCAGAATAATGGCATCCTTCAGAGTGCTGCCGGGATGTGAAGACATGAGATAGGGAACCAGATATTGCTCCCGTCCTGTCTTTTTGTTGACCTTTTCATAAGTGCTGACAAATTCTTCATAAACCTTATGCTGAGGTTTTCCCATATATTTCAGAACATTGTCCGAGACATGCTCAGGAGCCACCCGAAGCTGACCACTGATGTGATGTTCACAAAGCTCCCGCAGAAATGTTCTGTCCGGGTCGGCCATAATATAATCAAAACGAATACCGGAACGAATGAAAACTTTTTTTACCCCGGGCAGTTTTCGCATCTTTCGAAGAACATTCAGATAATCCTTGTGATCTGCCTTAAGATTGGGACAGGGTTCAGGGAAAAGACACTGGCGGTTTGGACAGGCCCCTTTTGTTTCCTGCTTTTTGCAGGCGGGATGCCGGAAATTCGCCGTAGGTCCTCCTACGTCGTGGATATAGCCCTTGAAATCCGGGAAGGTTGTCATAAGTTTCGCTTCTTTAAGAAGTGACTCCTCACTCCGGTACTGCATGATCCGTCCCTGGTGAAAAGTCAGGGCACAAAAATGACAGCCCCCGTAACATCCGCGGTTGGCAGTAATGCTGAAACGCACCTCAGAAATAGCCGGAATGCCGCCGGCTGCTTCATACATGGGGTGATAGGTATTCATAAAGGGCAGTTCATAAATATCATCAAATTCCATGGTGGTCAGAGGAAGCGAAGGAGGATTCTGCACCACACAGGTCTTGCCGCCATACACCTCGTAGAGCGTTTTGGCCACGTAGGGATCAGTATTTTTGCTG
>CAVDGK010000051.1:0-10134 GCA_963607995.1 Oscillospiraceae bacterium
TTTCCGTGGTTAAACCGGGGGGCACTTTCTATATTTTCCCGAAGGCTTTGGAAGACGATGCCAATGCATTCTGCATGAAGGCCAAGAAATATGATCTTATTCTGGTTCCGGCTGACAATTTTGGCTGCCCGGGCTATTTCAGAATGGCTTATTGCATTGATACAGAGAAAGTTCTCCGGTCAATTCCTGTCTTTAAGAAGTTTGTTAAAGAAGAATATGGCATAGAGTGATACTAGCGAAAAAGGAGTCGGGAAACCGGCTCCTTTTCTATCGCATAGGAAATTCGTCCCTATACGATAAAACGCTCCGTGAGGATGCGCACTCGTGCGAAGATGAAATATGTCGCAAGCGACCGCGCTGGTTGCGAGAGTTTCACGAGCGAAATTCTTTGTTCGGTTGCATGATGGTATTTCAAGTTTATTTTAAACTTGTTTAAGTAATATGATATAAACAAGTTGTGAATCTGAAAAATATGACATCATCTCAGGTTTATAAAATCGTCAAACCGAAAGAATTGCGGGGGCTCTTTTTGCCCTATCATACCCTGGATCCGGCCCAGGCCATCGAGAGAATCATGGAGGCAAAAGGTCGGGTACAGAATGAAGATTATGAACTGGAACGACAGTATAAAATCTTTAAGATGATCAGGGAAAGAAGCGATTATGGGCCGGAAAAGAAATAATTACGATTTGTAATGATGTGAGAATTGTACTTTTATAAGTGCAAAAATAGTTGGCGCAAAGCTTTGCTGAAACTAACTAAAAGTAAGGAATGACTAACGAAAAATCCTTATTTTATGCGGATTTTTGCCACTTTGTATTTTTCAAAAAACTTTGTAAATGTTGCTCTTGTCTAACCTTGAGGGGTAGCCTTATAATGCAAAACAATTCAGAAAATGATTTTGAAGTTCAAGATGTCTGACTTTAAATAATGATACGGATGCAAGACGAATACGTGCCTTGACATCTCGGCAAAAAGCAGACAACAGGACGGAGATAAAGAAACTGACAAAATGCAGGAAGTCAAAAGAGATAATAGGAGGATATATCATGAACCTTAAAAATTTAAAGACAGCAGGACTTTTCTTAGGCGGTGTTTTATTTGGTACAGCCGGTATCAAGCTTCTTTCCAGCAAGGATGCAAAGAAAGCTTATTCACATTGCACAGCAGCTGTTCTTCGTGCTAAGGATTGCGTTGTTGATACAGCAACCACAATTCAGGAAAATGCCGGCGATGTTTATGCTGAAGCTAAGAAGATCAATGAAGACCGTGCAGCAAAGGAAGCTGCTAATGTCGTAGAAGATGAAGAGAATGAAGCTGAAGAAGTTAAGGAAGAGGCTCAGGAAGAAGCAAAAGAAGCTTAATATTTCCTACATAGCAAAAATTCTAAAGAGAAATTAAAACCTTTGCAAGGATATTCACCTCTGGAAAAGATGGTTTAACAATCATCGAAATAACAGGAAAAATGTATCGGATGGGAGAGTTCCTTTAGCAAAATCTTTGAAATACAGCGCAAACCCCACACTTAAAAAGGTGGGGTTTGCTTATGAAATAAGGTGATTTTATGAAATTTACGATCAAGCATGAAATCCCGGGACGACTGAGAGTTCATTTAAATCGAAACAACCTGACCTTTAAGGAAGCGGATACCCTGCAGTATTATCTGGAAAGTCTTCCAGGAATGACTAAGGTTGTGGTATATGAAAGAACGGCCGATGCCACTATTACATTTAAAGCAAAGCGGGAGGAGATGATTACGGCTCTCCGCCGTTTTCATTTTGAAGAAATAGAGGTGCCGGCAGAAATTTATGATCATTCTTTCCGGGAAGTTAATGCCTATTATAAAGACAAGCTCATTACCAGCATCATGGTTCATTACACCAAGAAATGGTTCTTGCCTACATCCATCAGGACCATCTGGACTATGATTAGTTCGGTGCGCTACTTTATGAAGGGAGCTAAGGCACTGGCAGCGAAGAAACTGGATGTTTCCGTGCTGGATGCTATCGCTATCGGAGCTGCTATGGCTCAGGGCAATTTCTCTACGGCCGGTTCCGTCATGTTCCTTCTTGGTATTGGTGAGACCATGGAAGAGTGGACCCACAAAAAGTCTGTCAGCGACCTGGCTCAGAGCATGTCCCTTAATATTGAAAATGTCTGGCTTCTGACACCGGATCATCAGGAAGTTCTGGTGCCGATTACGCAGATTGAGCAGGGAGACCATATCGTTGTAAGAATGGGCAATGTCATTCCTTTTGATGGCAATATCGTCGGAGGCGAAGGAGCTGTTAATCAGGCATCTCTCACCGGTGAAGCCGTGGCTGTCCACAGAACGGAGGGCGGTTTTGTTTACGCCGGAACAGTTCTGGAAGATGGCGAGCTCATTATCAAAGTTAATCAAACCGGCGGCAAGAGCCGTTATGACCGGATCGTTTCTGTTATTGAAAAAACGGAAAAACTTAAATCTTCTATGGAGAGCCGCACGGAACACCTGGCAGATAAGCTGGTGCCCTATACGCTGGCCGGTACAGCCCTTGTGGGGCTGCTCACACGGAATGTGACCAAGGCTATGGCGGTACTTATGGTGGATTTCTCCTGCGCCCTGAAGTTGGCCATGCCTATTACCGTACTTTCGGCTATTCGGGAAGCCAGTAAGTATAAGATTACGGTAAAGGGTGGAAAATTTCTTGAAAATATGGCGGAAGCCACCACTATTGTCTTTGATAAGACCGGTACTTTGACAAAGGCTCAGCCCACGCTGGTGAAAATTATTTCTGTGTGCGATCAGTCGGAGGATGAACTGCTCAAGATTGCAGCCTGTCTGGAGGAACATTTCCCCCATTCCATGGCAAAGGCTGTAGTGAAGGCGGCAGAAAAGAGAAATATTAACCACAAGGAAATGCATTCCAAGATCGAGTATATTGTGGCTCATGGCATTTCTTCCCAGATTGGTGAGAAGGATGTCATTATCGGCAGTTATCATTTCGTCTTTGAAGATGAAAAATGCCGGGTGCTTCCGGAATATGAGAATATTGTTAAGGAAATTCCGGATTATTACTCCATCCTTTATATGGCCATTGAAAAGCAGGTCGTGGCTATTCTCTGCATCGAGGATCCGGTGCGGGAGGAGGCTGGAACAGTACTGAGTGAACTGAGAGAGCTTGGCTTTAAGAAGATCGTTATGATGACCGGCGACAGCAAGAGGACGGCAGAGGCCGTGGCTTCCCGTCTGGGTCTTGATGGTTTCTATGCCGAAGTTCTGCCGGAAGATAAATCTGAATATGTGCTGAGACAGAAGGAAAAGGGTCACAAGGTGGTTATGATCGGAGATGGTATCAATGATTCACCGGCTCTTTCCGCAGCAGATGTGGGCATCGCCATTAGCGATGGGGCGGAGATTGCTAAGGAAATTGCAGATATTACTATTTCTTCTACAAGTCTTGATTCCGTCGTGAAGCTGAAAAAGATCAGTAATGCCATGATGAATCGCATTAACAAGAACTTTACAGCTATCGTTGGTATCAATGGTTCTCTTATCGGTCTTGGAGTTGCCGGGGTCATTACACCGACGGCGTCAGCGACCTGCCACAATCTCTCTACCATCGGCATCAGTCTCAGCAGCATGTCTGATCTTCTGCCGGAGGAGGATGCCTAGAAATTTTACTCGCAAAATTGAACGTATTAAGCTTGAGGAAGCGAGTAGAATTTTTTACATAGTTTGGAGAAGGTGTTTGCCAAGCTATCATATTTTGAAATGTACATAAAGATGAGCCTTTTGCCTGGAATGAAAACGGGTAAGAGGCTTATTTTTTACTGTACAGGAAATTTCGCTCCTATAAAAAACGTTCCGCAAGGACGATGGTTTAGCGCCGATCGGAACGGAGTGTAGAACGCACTCGCGCGAAGGAGAAATATATCGCAAACGAACGCGCTCAGCGCGAGAGTTGCGAAAGTGAAACTCTTTATCTGCAGATAATGGCTGTTGGAATAAGTCCGGCAAGAGTGTCGATGAATCTTGAAAATATCAGGATTTTGCTATCTCTTCAATGTAGCCGCTCGTATAAATAGATATCTGTAGTAACTAAAAGTTAAACAGATTGCTTAAAAGAGGAGATGATCATTATGACAAGAAAGATGAATGCAAAACAATTAGCAGCTATTATACTTGCAGCCGTTACATTGATGACAGCAACACCGGCTATAGCCTATGCTGATACAAATACACCCGTGGTAGCTGAAGCAGATGTTAACGAAGAATCTCCCAAAACAGAAGAAACAGCCAAGACAGAAGAAGCCCCGAAGACAGAAGAAGCTCCGAAGGCCGAAGAGACAGCCAAGACAGAAGAAGCTCCGAAAGCCGAAGAGACAGCAAAGACAGAAGAAGCTCTGAAAGCCGAAGAAACAGCCAAGACAGAAGAAACTTCGAAGGCAGAAAAAGCTCCCAGGACAGAAGAAACTCCGAAAGCAGAAGAGATAGCCAAGACAGAAGAAACTCCGAAGGCAGAAGAAGCTCCCAAGACAGAAGAGGCTTCAAAAGTAGAAGAAACACCAGCTGAAACAGAAAAAGCTGAAGAAACCACAAACACAGCCGGAAATGATTATGGTAATACCAATGCAAAGGATGCTCCGTCAACAACATTAACAAACGATTATGATAAAGAGTCAAAAGAAACTAAGCAGGAAACTAAGTCCGAAAGCCAGCCGGCAGTCAAAACAGAATCTGTTGATCCGGAAAAAATCCTTGTCGAATATGCCAATAAGGGATTCAAGGTACTTATTAACTGGGCAGCAGGTAAAGTTCCGGTTGCAGGCGAATTTATAAAGACAGGCCTCGGCTCCCTCGTTGATTATATCCTCAATACAAATACCACAACTAACCCGGCAGAGAGCTATGGTGAAAAGATTCAAAAGCAGCTTAGCCAGTCTCTTGAGCAGACATTAAGTGCTATCAATACAGCCAGACTGCAGCTGGATTCAGAACTTAAGACCCATTCAGATATGAAAGACCGCATCAATACAAACAAGTACGTTCTCGACAAAGCTTATGCACTTCTGAGCCAGCAGAGAGAAAATGCGAACTATATTTTAGCAGCCAGAAAAATCGCTGATATGCAGGCAAATAAACTTGGCGATGACATTACACCATTTGATACAGCCATGCAGGGTATCTACAATACCAAAGTAGACGGATCTGCAACGGTTAAATCCACCTATGCAAATGAACTCCTGTCTTATGGCAACCTTTTATTAAATGCCGGTGCTGATTCTAATGCAAATACCTACAATGCTTTCGAAAATTGCCTGGCTATCTGCAAAGGGCTCTACACCATGAACTCTGAAGGCCTTGACAGACGTAATACAACTAATAATGTATTGATGTCAGCTTATGAATACAGCTATAAGATCATGAAGACCGCTGTTGAATATGATATTCAGAAAAATAAAGAGCTGGTCAGCCAGGTAAACAAAAAACTTGACGAAATAAATGCTCAGTTAAACAGCAATGCTGCTGAAAATGAAAAGGCAGTCCTTAAACAGAATCGTACAAGCTACACAGTGGTTAAAGAACATGCAGAAAGTGCTGAGACAGCAGGTGAAAATATTCTTAAAGATCTGACTACGCAGCACACAAGACTTTCTACAATCTATACCAAAGTTACAAGTGATCTTGAACAGGAAGTTAAAGAATACAAGAGTGAAGACAGAGTAGCTATCTGCTACTGGCTGAATGATCAGAAGATCAAACTTAATGTTAAGACTATGGATGCAGCCGAAAATATTCAGAAGACCATTAAAGAGAAAAAGCTGAATTCAGTTTATATGAAATTTTCTGGAAATCCAACGTTCAATGCATTCCTGACGGATGCAACCAAGCCGCCTTATTTCTTACAGAGCGACTGGAGACTTAATTGCAATTTCGACAAGAAAGACAGTGAATATGCATCAAGTCCTTATGCTAAGTTTCTGAACAAGACAGATTATGAAAAAATTTCAGCCAAACTGAAAGTTAAAGGAAGCAATGAAACCGTTTACAACTTCATGATGAATTACCTTACCATTAATGGCCAGCCGGCAAAAGATGTCATTAAAAATGACAAAGACCACGTATACATTGGTTTATATGGTGGTGGTTCTCAGGATCTCGCTGTAAAGGTATCCAACCCGATGGATTTTGTACAGGTACAGCGTAAAGTTGAATACTATGCACCGAGCAAGGATCTTGCTGAAAATGTTGTATACGTAGTTGATATGGCTGTTAAACATGACTACAGTAATGCTAAGGTTGTAGCCCAGGCATTCAATGTAACTCCAAACGTTAACATGGAACTGCCATATAAAGATACCGATGTTAATGCACGCATTAACGAAATCGGAAAGACACCTGATAATTTCAGTATCCTCTGCATCGAAAAAGTTTAACCAAAACTTAGAGTAATCTTCTCCCAATAGAAAGAGACGACCAAAAGGCCGTCTCTTTCTTAGTGCTTGGATATTGTTTTGAATGTTCAGTGGAGTGCGTGAGTCCGAAATATACAGCAGTTTGGACAGCTTTCAGGGGTTGAATATTTTGGAGACGATATCAAAATATATTTATTCAAAATTCCGTTTATTTCTCTTATAGAAAACAAGTCCTGCAATATCAGCCAGCACCCAACCGATGGGGATGGACAGCCAGATGGCAATAACGCCAAGAGGCGTGTTGGGAGCCAGGGCATAGGAGAGAGCCACCCGGGTACCCAGGGAAATAATAGTCAGAATCAGGGAAATATGTGGCTTCTTGATACCTCTAAAGTAAGCATACCAAAGGAAAAGAATGCCGATACCAATGTACATAGCTCCTTCAATCCGTAGATATGTCACTCCTTCGGCAATGATTTCTATTTCCGATCCGTCAATAAAGATTCCCATAAGGGACGCTGCAAAGATGAAAATAAGAGCCGACATAAAGGCACAGAAAACAGTGGAGAAAATAAAGGACAACCTGGTACCTTTTCGGATGCGTTCCTCTTTCCCGGCCCCATGATTTTGGGAAACAAAGAGAGAATAGGCATTGGCGAATTCCTGAGAAGGCATGTAGGCAATGGTATCGATCTTGACGGCAGCGGCAAAGGCAGCCATGATCGTAGTGCCGAAGCTGTTGACCAGGCCCTGAATCATGAGAATACCAAAATTCATTACCGATTGCTGAATGCCGGTAGCCAGATCGTTTTTGATAATATCCATCATCCGGCTCTTATTCCAATGCATTTCATTTCTTTTAAAATGCAGCAGAGGCAGCTTTATGAAGGAATAAATCATAATGCCAACGCCGGAAACTGCCTGGGAAATAACCGTGGCGATAGCAGCACCGCTCACGCCCCAGTTAAAGCTGATGACAAACCACAAATCCAGAAAAATATTCAGCACTGATGAGATGGCCAGAAAAATAAGGGGGATGGTAGAATTACCGATGGACCTTAAAAGGTAGGAGAAGAAATTATAGAGGAAAATAAAAATGATGCCGATAAAGACGGTTGCCATGTATTCCCGTGTCATATCTGCCAGTTCTTCCGGTGTTTGGAGCAGTCTTTGAATAAGATCCAGTCCAGGATAGATAATGAGATAAATGAGAGCCGTGATCAGCAAAATAAACCAGAACGAATGCCAGATATCCGTCTTAAGAGTCTTTTCATCTTTCCGGCCAAAATCAGAAGAGAAAAAAGTTCCGCTTCCCATGGTAAGACCAATGATGATGGAAGTTATAAAGGTCATGAGGGTATAGACCGATCCGACGGAAGCCAAAGCATCGGAACTAATGAAACGTCCAACGATCAGGGTATCGGCCAGGTTATAGACCTGCTGAAGAAGATTTCCGGCGATCATCGGCAGGGAAAAACGGACGAGCCTTTCAAAGATAGGCCCGTCTGTCAGATCTAAGGTTCTCATGTATGGATCCTTTCGCTAACTGTAAAAATTTTATCTAAAAGTCCCGGACTGCGAATACCTGTGATGGATGTGAGCGCAGGCAGCATGAAGCAGCCAGCTTTTTTCTGGTGTTGCCTTCGAAGGGGCATGGCTTTACTTAGAAGAAGACCGCTTTGCAATGAAAGCGGCCTCCTGATTATTAATCTTCTTTATGTTCATCTTCCGGGGTAATGGCTCCGGTATCGGAATCTAAAACTTCATCATAAAAATCCCCGAAATCAGAATCCAGAAATTCGTCATAGAAAGCATCGGCATTGCCTTCCGTTTCTAAAATATATTTATCGAAGACATTCCGGAATTTGTCCGTAAGATTTTTTATTTCATTACCAAATTCAGCGATATTGACCTTAGGAGATTTGCTGGCCTTCTGTTTGTAAGCTTCGATAGTTTCCAGATAAATCTTTTCGACATTTTCGCCAAAGACATCCGTTGAATATTTTTTAATAATCTCCAGGGATTTTGCAGACATGGATTTCAGCATGTCTTCATTTTCCAGGATTTTGATAACTCCTTCGGCAATTTCGACCAGAGAAGTAGAACGATAGCCGTTGACACCATTTTCCAGAATGCCATCCAGGCATTCATCTTCCCGGCATACCAGAGGCAGGCCGCAGGCCATGGCTTCGTAATAAGTCAGACCCTGGGTTTCACTGGTAGAGGAGCTACAGAACACATCACCCAGACGATAATAGTAGGGGACCTCATCCGGTGCTACCATACCTGTGAAAATAACCTTGTTGTCAGGAATTCCCATTTTTTCTTTCAGGGCTACCAGACGTTCGTAGTCCGGACCACCGCCGACAATAAGGAGAATAATATTTTCCGGCAGGGATTTGGCCATGGCAATCAGCTCGTCGATGTTCTTTTCTTTGGCGACACGGCCAAGAAAGAGAACTACTTTTTTATCAGAGGAAATGCCAAGCTCGGCCTTTTTATTTTCAATCCATTCCTGGGTAGGCGGATTATCGAATTTATCCAGATTGATGCCGGTAGGAACGACGTAAATAGGTACCTTGACACCGTAAGAGAGCAGAAGCTCGCGAATCTTTTCAGAAGGAGCAATGACTCCATTTGTCCGGGCCGATACCAGATGGCTCCATTTACGGATCAGCATTTTCACAAATTCAGCATCGGTGTGGAAATAATGTGTATAATCCTCGTAAACCGTGTGGTAGGTGTGGACAAGGGGAATATCCAGATCCCAGGCAATGCGCTTGGAAATTTCAAAAGCGGAAAATTCGGAGTTGGTATGAATGATTTCCGGCTCCCATTCAATGAGTTCCTTAACCAAATGAGAATTCATGGCCAGTGAAACCCGGGCGTCCGGATAAAATTTTCCAAAAGAAAAAGAAGCCAAAGCATAGGTATCGCCATCAATTTTGTCACTGTGAAGTTCTTTGTTGATGGTGAGAAGTTTAACTTCGTGACCGCGTTTTTTCAGGGCGGCCATCAGGTTTTTGACGGAGGTAACGACGCCATTGATAGCGGCTACGGAATGATCGGAAACCAGTAATATTTTCATGGACATTTCCTGCCTTATAATTTTTTTCGTAATCTAGAGTATAACATGATTGAAGCGGTTTCGTGGGATTTTTGTGGCAGAAAATGATGGGGATAAGCAGAAAAATATGAGAAATGTGTTTCAGAAGTTTCCGAAGATATTGCGGCAGCTGCCAAACCTGTGCAAGCACGGATGCAGACTTATTGATTCACGTAAAAAGAGAACGGATTTCTCCGCTCTCTCTTTAAAACAAGCCATTCCATAATGCCGGAGTTAAAAAATATTTGCCTCCGATAATAACCGGATTGCTATGCACTCCAACAATTTTCAGACTTACTATGTAGTTTATTTGAAATATCTCTTAAGAAGACCTGCGAAGGCTTTGCCGTGACGAGCCTCGTCCTTAGCCATTTCATGAACAGTATCATGGATAGCATCAAGACCCAGAGCACCGGCTCTCTTAGCCAGGTCAGCCTTGCCGGCTGTTGCGCCATTTTCAGCAGCAACTCTCATTTCGAGATTCTTCTTGGTGCTGTCGGTAACAACTTCGCCCAGAAGTTCGGCAAACTTAGCAGCATGCTCAGCTTCTTCGTAAGCTGCCTTTTCCCAATAAAGACCGATTTCCGGATAACCTTCTCTGTGAGCAACACGAGCCATAGCCAGATACA
>CAVDGK010000052.1:0-9963 GCA_963607995.1 Oscillospiraceae bacterium
ATGCTATGTTTTCCATTTCTTCATTAACAAAGACACCTACAGCCTTAATTGAAGGATCCAAAAGATTTTTCAGCATCCGGGCCTTGTCCGTTGAAACATACCGACGACTCTTTTTGGCAAATACAAAGCCGATATAGTCCGGTTTCAGGACATTAGCCCATTCAATATCACATTCCCGGGTCAAACCGCATAATTTTATCTTCATACTGTCTGTCCCTTAAGTTTTGCCAGCATCATTTTCTTATCTTCTGCTCTCATCAGGGTTTCGCCAATAAGTACCGCATCTGCTCCGATTTCCCGAAGCTTTGCAATATCCTCCGGCGTCTTAACACCGCTTTCTGATACAAAAATGACATCCTCCGGGATCATTTCCCGAAGCTTTTTGCTGTTGTCGGTATTAACGGAGAAATCCTTCAGATTCCGGTTATTAACACCGATGACCCGGGCACCGATGTCAAGGGCTGTCTCCACTTCATGAGCATCATGAGCCTCCACAAGAGCCGTCAATCCCAGCTCATCTGCCACAGCCTTATACTCCCGAAGCTCATCCTTGCTTAAAATGGCACAGATAAGAAGTACCGCTGAAGCTCCCAGAAGCTTAGCTTCATAGATCATGTAAGGATCAATGGTAAAATCCTTACGAATGCAAGGAATGTTCACAGCCTGGGTAATTTCCTCAAGATACTGGTCACTTCCAAGAAACCATTTAGGCTCTGTCAGCACAGAAATGCAATCCCCGCCGGCTGCCTCATATTCTTTTGCAATCTGAAGATAAGGGAAATCCGGTGCAATAAGTCCCTTTGAAGGAGATGCCTTTTTGCATTCGCAGATAAAGGCAATGTCATCTTTCTTCAAAGCTTTCTCAAAAGCAAAATTACCTCTTGGCAGGGACAGGGCCTTGGCCTTCACCTCTTCCAGGGATTTTTCTTCTTTTTTTAATTTTACCCGTTCTCTGGCATAGGATGCCAGCTCATCCAATATCGTCATTTAAGCCTCCGGACGGTTGCTGACCTCGATGACCTTTTCAAGAGTTTCATAAGCCTTGCCTGAGTCAATAATATCCGCTGCCATTTTAATGCCATCTGCGAAGCTTTCAGCCTTGCCGCCGATATAAAGGGAAGCACCGGCATTCATAAGAACAGCATCTCTCTTTGGTCCCTTTTCTCCCTTTAAAATAGCCCGGGTAATAGCTGCATTTTCATCCGGAGCACCGCCTACAAGATCAGCCTTTGTGCAGCGTGTTAAACCAAAATCCTCCGGCTGGATCATATAAGATTTAAACCAGCCATCCTTAATCTCACAAACCTTAGTAGGAGCACTCATGGAAATCTCATCCAGTTTATCCATGCCATAGACCACCATACCTCTCTTAACACCAAGGCTGATCAGAACTTGAGCCAGCGGCTCTACCAGATATTCATCGTAAACACCAAGAAGCTGCATGGAGGGGCTGCCCGGATTAGTTAAAGGTCCAAGAATATTGAAAACGGTTCTGAATCCAAGTTCCTTACGGATAGCACCTACATATTTCATGGATGTATGGTATTTCTGTGCAAAGAAGAAACACATGCCGGCTTCCTTCAAAAGTTCGTTGCATCTTTCCGGACTCTGGTTAATGTTAACTCCCAGGGCCTCCAGGCAGTCAGCTGTGCCGCACTTGGAAGAAGCAGCCCTGTTACCATGTTTTGCTACCTTCATACCACCGGCTGCAGCCACCAACGCTGAGGTTGTGGAAATATTAAAACTCTGAGCATTATCACCGCCGGTACCTACGATTTCAAAGATTTCTTCATCAGTTTCAACCTTAACTGCATGCTCTCTCATGGCTGCTGCACAGCCTGCAATTTCATCTGTGGTCTCAGCCCGGGCACTTTTTGTGGAAAGAGCTGCCAGGAAAGCGGCATTCTGAGTAGGGGTTGTGCTGCCATCCATGATTTCATTCATGACGTCATAAGCTTCCTGATAGGTCAGATCTTCTTTGTTTACGATTTTAACAATGGCTTCTTTAATCATGATTTTGTCTCCTTTACCGTAATTTTCTTCATTTTATCTTAGATGTAAGTCATAATCTGTAAGCTGCTCCCGAAGGAAAAATCCGTTTTACAGAATGAAGTTCCGAAGCATTTGCCGGCCATCCGGTGTCATAATGGATTCCGGATGGAACTGAACACCGTAAATAGGATATTCCGTATGAGCGACTGCCATCACCTCACCATCCTCTGTAAGAGCCGTAGCCTTAAGGCAGGACGGAAGTGTATCTTTATCAACAGCCAGGGAATGATATCTGGCTACCGGAGCCTTCTTGGGGCAGTTTTTAAACAAAAGATTGTCCGTATCAAAGTCCACCACAGACTGCTTGCCGTGCATCAGCTCTTTTGCATAAGTTACGGTTGCACCGAAGGCTGCACAAATGGCCTGATGTCCCAGGCATACACCCAGTGTGGGAATTTCCTTTCCAAGAGTTTTAGCTGCATCCATTGTAATGCCGGCATCTTCCGGTCTTCCCGGACCAGGGGAAAGGATAATATTGGACGGATGAAGGGCTCTTATTTCATCAACGGTCATTTCGTCATTACGAATTACCTTAATATCCGGATTGATCTCGCCGATGAGCTGATAAAGATTATAGGAAAAGCTATCATAATTATCTATCAAAAGGATCATACGTCTGCCTCCTCTGCCATTTTCAGGGCACTGACGACAGCCTGTGCCTTATTGATACATTCCTGATATTCTTTTTCCGGAACGGAATCTGCCACGATTCCTGCACCGCTCCGAACAAAGACCTTGCCATTCTTTTTATAGGCAATGCGAATGGCAATGCAAGTATCCATATTTCCCGTGAAATCAAGATAACCGATGGCACCGCCGTAAATGCCCCGTTTATTATTTTCAAGATCGCCAATGAGCTGGCAGGCACGGATCTTAGGAGCTCCTGATAAAGTTCCCGCCGGCAGAACCGCTTCCACTGCATTTAAGGCATCCATATCTTCCCGGATTTCGCCACGAACCGTGGAACCGATATGCATAACATGAGAAAACCGTTCAATGGAATGAAGTTTTTCCACTTCCACGCTGCCGAACTTGCTGATTTTGCCCAGATCATTTCTTCCAAGATCCACCAGCATATTGTGCTCGGCCAGTTCTTTTTGATCTGCCAGAAGACCTGCCTCCAGTTCCTTATCTTCTTCCTCGGTCTTGCCTCTGGGACGTGTTCCGGCCAGGGGGAAGGTATGCAGCACGCCGTCTTCCAGCTTCACCAATGTTTCCGGTGAAGCACCGGCAACCTCTACATCTGTTCCTGCAAAATAAAACATATAGGGTGAAGGATTCAGGGTTCTTAAAACCCGGTAGGTATTAAGGAGGGAACCTTCAAAAGGAGCAGCCAGACGGTTGGACAAAACGATCTGGAAAATATCTCCTTCTTTAATGTAGTGCTTGGCTTTCTCAACCATGGCACAATAGTTTTCTTTATCAAAGAGAGGCGTTACTTCACCAAGAAGCCTGCCTGCTGGTTCTTTCTTCTTCTCCCCATTGGTCAGCAGTTCCTTCATCTGTTTCAGTTCAAGAACGGCTTTATTATATTCCACATCAAGATCCGTCAGCGGCATATTAACCATGAGAATAATCTTCTGCTTCACATTATCAAAAGCAATGACTTTGTCAAAAAGCATCAGATCCACATCTTTGAAATTTTCTGTATCTTCCACGTTTCTTTTAACACTAGGCTCGCTGTAGCCAAGATAGTCATAGGAAAAATAGCCCACAAGACCGCCGGTAAAAGAAGGAAGGTAAGCCATCTTCGGACTGGTATAGTCACTTAAAATCTGACGCAGCACCTCTGAAGGATTATCTGTTTTGATCTTAAGACTTCCTATCTGCATCTCACCATCCATGCAGGTGATTTCCAGTTTAGGATTGTAACCAAGGAATGTGTAACGCCCCCATTTCTCATCCTGATGAGCCGACTCCAGCATATAGCAGTGAGTCGATATATTTTTGAGGATTTTCATCGCCTCAATAGGCGTACAGATGTCGGATAAGATCTCACAGCTTACCGGAACCACTTTATATTTACCGGTTGCTGCAATTTTTCCAACTTCTTCAAGACTTGGTAAAATATTCATGTCTGCTGCCTCCCTGCCGTAAGATTTTCGGGATTTTCCCAACACGGCACGTCAATACGATTTGCAGGTTTTGATTCCTGCCAGTTTCAATTCAATCCTGACAAAAAGAAAAGTCCTTGACAGGATCTATTACCTGTCAAGGACGAATGTACTTTTATACTATCCGCGGTGCCACCTTGATTCGTAAACTTGATTACGACCTTATGAGGATACCTCTATATCCCCTGCAACTAACGTATGCCCTCACGTTGCGGAATACTCTGCTCATCATTGATTCAGGACAAGCATTTGACCGCACCCTCCGTGGTCCATTTGACAGCCTGTATCACGTTCGGATCTCAGCTTCCCGAACTCTCTGTAAAGGCATAACTGCCGTTATCTCCACTTCATCGGTTTGTTTTATTAAGCTAATAGCATTGTAGTACGGTAATTTTTTTGTGTCAATGCCAATTTGCCAAAACTGAGGGATAGAAGTTTTGAGGAAAAAATAGGAGAATGCACTTCAAATGTACATTCTCCTTCCATAAAACTTCTATAAGAATATTATTCTTCGTCAGCGTCGATATACTGAGCTGAGATTTCACTGATTGTACCATCAGCAATCATCTTGTCGATAACGGTATTGATCTTATCCAGAAGTTCTGTATTATCTTTTGCAACGGCGATAGCATATTCTTCTGAACCGAAAGTATCTTCGTCTTCAACGATCTTCAGGCCTTCATTGTCGCCAATGTATTTTTCAGCTGTAGCTGAATCGATAACAACGGCATCGCATTTGCCATTTACCAGCTCAAGGATACATTCTGTACCTTTCTTGAATGCTTCATAAGAATAACCACCGTTTTCAGCAGCAAGATCAGACATACAGGTCTCACCAGTATAGCCCTGAACAACAGCTGTTGTTTTGTCTGCCAGATCAGAAGCCTTTGTAATATCAGAATCTTCCTTGACGATTATAACCTGAGTAGCTGTGTAGTAGGGTGTTGAGAAGCTGACTGCTTTTGCTCTTTCCTCCGTCACGGTCATACCGGCAATAACAGCATCAATCTGATTGTTCTGAAGAGATACCAGAAGGGAATCAAATTCCATGTTGTTCATTTCTACATCCATTCCCAGCTGATCACCGATTTCAGCTGCAATAGCCATATCGATACCATCATACTCACCAAGAACACCATCCGTAACAACAGATTCAAAGGGCGGGAATTCTGCATTTGTACCAAAACGGATTGTGCCGCCTTCTGAAGAAGACTCGGAAGATGAAGAATCAGCTGAAGAGGCTGCCTCTGATGTGCTGGTTGATTCACTTGCTGATGATCCGCATGCTGTCATACTTGTTAAGCCAAGAACGCATGCAAGAGATAATGCGAAAAATTTTTTCATAATACTTTCCCTCTCATAAATACTTTCCGTAATAACCCATCTTTTGAAAATACAACTTTAATGTCTTCTTTCCTGCACATGCCTGCCAGAAATAATTCGTTCACATTCAAAACCAATATATCAAAAAACAAGTCATTACGCTTTACGATTTAAAAAACGGCTAAATAGTAACATATTTAAACCGGATAGTCAAAAAAAGAATGCGCCATTTTCGCGCATTCTTATCAAATCTTTATAAGATTTTACTTAGGAATTCCTGAGCTCTTTCGTGATCTGGATGACTGAAGACCTTATCCGGCGTACCATCTTCAAGAATATTTCCACCATCAATGAAAAGTACCCTTGATGCAACTTCACGGGCAAAGCCCATTTCATGGGAAACGATAACCATTGTCATGCCATCTTTTGCCAGGTCCTTCATAACATTCAAAACCTCGCCTACCATTTCAGGATCAAGCGCTGACGTAGGTTCATCAAAAAGCATGATTTCCGGATTCATGGCAAGAGCCCTGGCAATAGCGACTCTCTGCTTCTGGCCGCCGGAAAGCTGTGCCGGATAACTTTGGGCTTTATCCGCCAGGCCAACCTTTTTCAAAAGTTCAATGGCCTTTTTCTGAGCTTCTTCTTTAGTCATTTTCTTTAATGTAACAGGAGCCAGAGTAATATTCTCCATAATTGTAAGATGGGGGAACAGATTAAAATGCTGGAACACCATTCCCATTTTTTGTCTGACCAGGTTAACATCAACACCTTTTTTGTTAACCTGCTCACCATCTACATAAATCTCACCTTCTGTAGCATCCTCAAGCATATTGAGACAGCGTAAAAATGTACTTTTACCTGATCCGGAAGGACCTATGATAACCACAACTTCTCCCTTTTCAATCCTGGTATTGATGCCTTTAAGCACATTGGTTTCGCCAAAGCTTTTTTTAAGATTTTTTACTTCTATCATCTTTTCATCCTCCCTTTAGCGAACTTCTGAAGCTCTAAGTCTGTTTTCAATCCGTCCCAGAATAAGAGTCAGAATCTTGACCATGACATAATAGATGACTGCTGTACCGATAAGGGGCATGAAAGCCGTATAGGTTGCACTCTTAATAAGGTCACCGGCTTTCTGGATATCCATAAGGCCTACATAACCAACAATAGCCGTTTCCTTGACCAGAACGATAAATTCGTTGCACAAGGACGGGAAGATATTTTTTATAGCCTGAGGCAGTACAATCTTCCTCATAGTCTGGGAAGCACTAAGTCCCAGGGAACGGCCGGCTTCTGTCTGTCCTTTGTCTACTGACAGGATACCGGCTCTAATAATTTCGGATACATAGGCACCGGAGTTAATACCGAAGGCAATAGCTGCAATAACCCATTTTGGCCACGGGACGGTGGCAAAGATAACGAAATAGATGATCATAAGCTGGGTAACGGATGGCGTACCACGGATAACATCCGTATACACACGTCCAATAGCTCTGAATCCTTTTTTCTTTGACAGACTGCACATAGCAATCAGAAAACCAATGATGATACCGATGACAACAGCCAGCAACGATACCTCGATGGTGACACCGATACCGCGAAGCAGCATCATGTATCTGTCTTTCATGACAAAACAGCTGTAAAACTGGTCAGCTATGCTTTCATACCACGTCATATATATTCCTCTCTTTATCCAAGACTCGCTCGCGAATCTTGTGCGCCGGATTCGATTCTGCATCAGCAGACATATACCTCTTAGAATCCGTGTGCATCCTCGCAGAGCGTTTTAACTCAGTCGTGGCTTGACCCGACTGAATTAAAGCATTATTGAAACTTTATCATCAACGTTATGCATATTCAACCTATTTTATACACAAAATAAACACTTTTTACGACAAGATATTGATTTTTGATACATACGATGAAAAAACTATACCTTTATACCTCTTCCATAAAATAAAGACGCGATGAATAATCTGCAAAATACCGAGTCCTTTCGTTGTACCCACAGCCGGCATAGGCAGGTGAAAGTTTTACTCCTGCCTCCATTTGGACTTTAGGGCCGCCCTGTATTTTCCCTCACTGATATGATTTCCAAATATTTCCCGCGATCTGTCTTTCATGCTTCTCCTCTCTCCTTTAATCCCGAGCAATGATTCCTTCTACCATGATGGATACCACTTCCTGCAAAGCTTCCTGATAAGAAATATGATTTTCAACCAGAATATCTCTCTGAAAAAACTGCTCCAGTGTAGCCTGGTACATGGTCTTGAAAAGTGGAATGGAAACCTTGTGGATCACTCCTTCTTCCATGCCCTTTTCCAGAATTTAGATAAAATGATGAGAAAAGGCTGCCGCACTCTCATTACCAGTGCGACAGCCCTTAAGTCATAACCCGTTTTCAATTATACAGCAATCATCTCAATAGAAATCCCGAAATATTCCTCTTTTATTCTTAATAAAAAACAAGCACCCGCAAAAAATTCTTTAAAAGAAATTAGCAAAGATTGAGGCCCCAACCACAGTAAGAAGACCGGAAACCACGATGGAAAGCGAACTCATGGCCCCCTCAATCTCTCCCATTTCCATGGCTTTTGAAGTGCCCACCGCATGTGAAGCCGTTCCGATGGCAATACCCTTGGCAATTGGATCCTTTAAACGGAACACCTTGCATACAAGAGGTGCAATGATACTTCCAAGCACACCTGTGATAATAATAACCGCTACGGTAATAGTTACATAGCCTCCCAATTCTTCCGAGACTCCCATACCGATGGCCGTTGTAATGGACTTTGGCAGGAAGGTCACATATTCCTCATGGGATAGTCCAAAGAGAATACTAAGCACCAAAACACATACAAGCGTTGTTAAAACACCTGAAAAAATGCCCACCAGGATAGCCAGCCAGTTTTTCTTTAAAAGTTCAATCTTCTCATAAAGAGGTATTGCCAGACATACCGTAGCCGGTGTCAGCAGATAACTTAAATATTTTGCTCCGGCATAGTAAACATCATAATCAATATTGGCTACAGCCAGAACAATGATAATAGCAATAATGGAGATCAACAGTGGATTAAAAACATCCATTTTTGTTTTTTTGCGGATAAGACAACCACAGCCGTAAGCCACCAGACTGATAGCCACACCAAAAAATACTGAATTTTCAAAAAACTCCATTATTCCATATCCCCCTTCTTTTTCCGACGCAGGAAAAATCCTGTCACATGGCCCGACACCACCATAACCAGTACTGTTGAAACCACGATGATAATGGCATAGGCTACGATATTGGAACTGATGACATCCCAGATTTCAATAAGACCTACCGCCGCCGGGATAAACATTAGCGGCATGATTTCAATAAGAAAATCAGCTGTTTCCTTCACTTCATCCAGTTTGATCACCTTTGTACACAGACAGGTAAACATAATAACCAGCCCATAAATGCTGGCCGGAATCGGCAAGGGGACCACATAATTTAAGAGTTCACCAATGAATGACACGATCAGGATAATCCCGAATTGTCGCAGATACTTCATTTCAAAATAGCCTCCTTAAGCTGTAAGGCCGCCTTCGGTCTTGCAATAAATTTAAATACAACTATAGCACAATTCAGACAATTAAATGATGGCTTAACAAAATCGAAAACATTTCCTCTGAACTCAACAGAATATCTTCAAATTTGCAAATGAATTTGGCTAATTTTATAACATTAGCTCTTTCTTCTTAATCTCTATTATGTTAAATCTTTCTTTATTGCCCCATTAAAAAGATCCTCTTTGTTACAAATTCATAGAGTTATCCATAAGAAAGATTTATTTTGTAAAACCGTGTCGCTCCTTTTTTGTGTTCCTCATTCTGAAACTCTCTATTTTTGTCCATTTTGATATTGTATTTTGTACATTTTACTGATATAAATGATGTCGGCTTAAAAATACAGAAAAGAGGTATTAAAATGCTTACCTATCTGATCGTATGTCCCATGGTCTTCATCGCCGGATTCATTGATGCTATCGCAGGAGGCGGAGGGCTTGTATCACTGCCAACTTATATGATAACCGGTCTTCCGGTTCATAACTGCATTGCAACGAATAAAATGAGCTCCTTTATGGGAACTTCGATTGCAACCTACAAGTACGCTAAGAGCGGATTCATTCCCTGGAAGCTTGGATTTATTTGTATTCCCTGTGCTTTTATCGGTTCGGCTTCAGGTGCCAATCTGGCACTCATGGTGGATGACGGAATATTTAAGATCATCATGCTTATCGTTCTGCCGGCTACCGGTGCCTATGTTCTTTTAAAGAAGGACCTGGTATCTGATAAGCCTGCCTATTCATTTAAGGCCATGGTGATCATTTCCATGATCATCTCCCTTGCAATCGGCGTATACGATGGATTTTATGGTCCCGGAACCGGAACCTTTCTGATTCTGCTCCTTACCGGTATCGCCCGCATGAAACTGGATCAGGCT
>CAVDGK010000053.1:0-9744 GCA_963607995.1 Oscillospiraceae bacterium
ATGCTAAATTGCTTGAAATTTAAATTTATCGTATAGGAAACTTCGCTCTTTTACGATAAAAACGTTTTGCGATGGTACGCACTCGTGCAAAGAAGAATTATGTTGCATGCCACCGCATTGGTTGCGAGAGTCTCGCAAGCGAAATTTTTACTCTGTGAAAAAAATCGGCTGCCCTTTACAAGGCAGCCGATTTTTTTTCGAAACGCTTACGTATATCTTTTATGACGAAGAGATAGGAAATGCCGGTGAAGGTACAAGCCGCGACCCAGGCGGCCGGATCGCAGAAGCAGGCCAGTTCATAACTCATAACATTCATGGCAATGAGGGCCACGATGAGGCGCGCTACAAATTCTGAGACACCACCCATCATAGGCAGGAAACCATAGCCGCATCCCTGCATGGCATTGCGGAAAATATAAATGGTGCAAAGAGGTACATAAAACAGGGAAACGATATGAATATACGTTTTTGCCCAGGGCAGCATAGATGCAATATCTGTGTCCCCGCTGAAGAAAAGACCAAGAGTTGATTCAAGTATAAGGTTAACAACCACAGCCACAGCTAAAGAATAGATGATACTGGAGGCAAGAGAAACCCGCATGCCCTGACGTACTCTTTTGATATCCCCCTTTCCGTAATTTTGTCCGGCAAAGGTGGCCATGGTCTGCCCGAAAGCTACCATGGGCTGGTAAACAAGATTCTGAAGTTTGCTGGCGGCTGTATAGGAAGCAACAGCTTCGGAACCAAAAAGGTTAATGGCAGACTGCATAACCATGGTGCCGGAGGCAGTAATGGCAAACTGGAGAGCCATTGGGATACCCATGGCCAGCTGGTGTTTGGTGTCCTTTTTATACAATCTCCACTGATTTTTGGCCGGTGTCAGCAATGGTGCTTTCTTATAGATATAGATCAGACAAAGGATAGCGGAGATTCCCTGTGAGAGAATGGTGGCATAGCCTGCACCGGCCACACCCAGCTGAAAACAGATGATGAATACAAGATCCAGAATGACATTTAAAACAGCGGAAAAAATCAGAAATAAAAGAGGAATCTGGCTGTTTCCAACAGCTCTTAAATAAGACGAAAAAAGATTATAAAAGATGGTGGTAACCAATCCGGCGGCAATGATCATGATGTAGGTATAGGCATCATCGAAAATATTTTCCGGTGTATTCATGAGTTTCAGAAGAGGGTGCAGGGTCAGCATGAAAATTAAGGTCAGGATAGCGGTACTGATCAGGGAAAGCAGAATGCCGTTAGCGACACTTTTTTGAACACCTTCCTGATCCCTGGCTCCAAATCTTTGAGAGGTCAGGACAGAAAAACCGGAAGTAATACCCTGGGCAAAACCAACGATGAGAAACATAACGGTACCTGTTGAACCTACAGCTGCCAGAGCATCAGCGCCTACGTAACGTCCGACGATGATGGTATCCACCATATTATAAAGCTGCTGAAAAATATTGCCGATAATAAGAGGCAGGGTGAATTTCAATATTACAGAAAGAGTATTTCCTTTTGTCAGATCCTTTTCCATGATCGATTCCTTTACAAAATGATGCAGTAACGTCTGGCATTGAACATATCAATGAGAGACCTATGTTTATTGATGCAGAATACTGGAAGAAACATCCTGATTTTTACAAAAACGACAGTATTCTATCACACTTGTTTGGGGATGTCAGTGCTATCTGGCTGGGATTTGAAGCATTAAATGAATTAAATTAAGTACAAAAAAGTACGGAGAAGAAGATTTCTTTCGGATAACGAGACGTATCCTTTGACAATCATGTTATAATCGGAAGATAAATGAAATTTTTAGGAAACGAGGAGATACATTTTGAGCAAGAAGATTTCCCTGATCATTCCCTGCTATAACGAACAGGAAGCTTTGCCCATATTTTATAAGGAAGTTAGCAAGATCATGAACGGTATGTACTATGATTACGAACTTCTCTTTATTAATGATGGCTCAAAAGATGAAACTCTCAGGCTGATGAAATCAATGGCTGCGAAAGATGAGCATGTTAAATACCTTTCCTTTTCCCGTAACTTTGGAAAAGAAGCAGCGATGTATGCCGGTTTTTGTAATGCTCAGGGAGAGTATACAGCAGTTATGGATGCAGATATGCAGGATCCGCCATATCTTCTTCCGGAGATGCTTCGAATCCTTGAAAACGAAGACTATGACAGCGTGGCTACAAGACGCGTCAGCCGCAAGGGGGAGCCACCCATTCGTTCTTGGTTTGCCAGGCGTTTTTATTCACTTATTAACAAAATTTCCGATGCGGATATTGTGGATGGAGCCCGGGATTTTAGGCTTATGAAGCGGGAAATGGTGGATGCCATTGTAGCCATGGGAGAAAGCAACCGGTTTTCTAAGGGAATATTTGGGTGGATTGGTTTTAAAACCTACTGGATGGCCTATGAAAATACAGAACGGGTAGCGGGGGAGACAAAGTGGAGTTTTTGGAAACTGACAAAATATGCTTTTGACGGCATTGTGAATTTTTCAGATGCACCACTGAATATTGCCTCCGGCTTTGGATTTTTCATGACCATCGTCGCCTTTGCTTTTTTGATCTTTATCGTGCTAAGGCGTCTTATTTTCGGTGATCCGGTGGCAGGCTGGGCATCTTTGATGTGCGTTATTATTTTTATTGGCGGTATTCAGCTTTTCTGTATGGGTATTATGGGACAGTATATTGCCAAAAATTACAAGGAAACAAAGAAACGTCCCCATTATATTATTTCTGAAACCAATAAAGATGATGCGGAACGGATTAAATAAAGAAAAAATACGGAACCAACCATGAAAAAAGCACAAAAAGTTTCTTTTTTAAACTTATAGCATAAAATACAATTAAGGTATTCTAAAATTTTATCTAAAAGTATAAAATGAAACCATCTTTGCGAAAGTGTTCTGAATTATGAAAAAACAGCGAAAATCACTTTTTTTCTATATATTTTCTTTTTTTTGTGCAATAGCTGTGGTATTGACTTTGGTGCGTGCCTTTTCTGTCATGGAATCAGGATCCATTGGCTATACCGGTGATGAAAAAGAAATTGTAAGCGATCTGACTTATAGCCTTAATGATGAATGGCAGGTTCTCTATGAAAATGGGGAAAAGGAGTCAGTATCCCTGCCTCAGATAATTACAACTGAGGAGGGTCAGTCCATTACCCTGCTCCATGATGCATCGGCTTTTACGGGAAAAGCGATGCAGTTTAATCTGCGTTTTTACGGCATGCAGGTTTATCTGGACGATGAACTTCTGATGCAGGCAAACGTTTCGTCTCTGAATCAGCAGTTGAAATTTGCCGGTCTCCAGCTGGTTAAATTTCCTGAAACAGCAGGCAGTGAAGTTAAAATTGTGCTGAGCGGCTCGATAGATGGTACCTACGACATACGTAATATCAAATGCGGTGAGTATGGAGATTTGAAGCAGGATATTATTTTAAATGACCTGCCAACATTTATTCTGCTTATCATCATGGCAGTGATTTGTATTGCATTGACAGTAGCATCCATCGTTCTGACAGTCTTAAAGATTATGGATATCCGGCTGTGGGATCTTTGCAGTTTATTGCTTTTGACCATTATCTGGGGCATAACGGATTCCTATATTCCTAATGCCTGTGGCGTACCTATGGAGATCGCCGGCCTCTTTAATTATTTGTCTGTTATAGCGCTTCCTATACCGGCCTGTATTTTCGTCCTGAATACGGTAGAAAAAAACAGAAAGATATTTGAACTGCTGACTACACTTCTTATGTGCAATTTTGGCGTGCAGACCGCCCTTAGCTATTCCGGTGTGATTTCCCTTGATGATACATGGATTTATCAGTATATCTTTGAAATTCTTCTTGTTATTGTCGGTGTTGATTCGACCCATGCTCTTTACATAAAGAAAAAATCAAAGGATAACCTGCTGATCTATATTGGCATTCTTTTCCTGGCTTTGTTATCTCTGTTAACCCTTTTAGTCTATTGGGTGATTGGCGGCAGTTCGTACCGCTATACATTACTTGTGGGTCTTGCCATTTTTGTTCTGCTTCTCATGTCTTCCGTTATTGTTAAATACCGGGAAAATTATGAAAAGTCAAAAGAGCTGATAAGAGAAGCTGTCATCGAAAAGAGAATGGCACAGATCGATGATATGACTGAACTGGGAAATCGCAGAAGCTATGAGGAGTATGTTAAATCTGTTTGGGAAAATGCAGAAAGAAGCAAAAATCCTGTTGTAGCCATAATGGATATTAATAATCTTAAACAGATTAATGATGAATTTGGTCATGCTGCCGGTGATGATTATATCCGGGCAGCGGCTAAAGTGATTCGCGAAGTCTATGAACCTCATGCATTATGTTTCCGCCTGGGAGGCGATGAATTCGGTGCGGTTTTTCAGGATATGGTAGAAGAAAAAGATTATTATCCGGAAAAATTACAGGAGGCTGTCGATCGGTACAACAAAAATAGTACCTATAAACTGGCTATAGCTGTGGGACAGGCTCGAATCTTTAGAGGAAATGGCACGAAAAAAGAATTGGCAAAATGGCGCCTTGAAGCCGATATGAAGATGTATGAAAAGAAGCGGGCCATGAAAGCCGGAAAATAAGAGTAGTAGGAGTCTTTTGAAGATTGCGAAAACGTATCGCGCAGCAATCCGTGACTCATGCATTTCTAAAAATTATAAAATCTGTTAAGGACCAGTCGTAAAAGGCTGGTCCTTTTTTCGTGATGATGTATTGCATAAAGAAATTTAATGAGCCCTCGAAAAATTACTAAAAAGAAAAAATTTCTTTGTGTTTTTTGCCAATTTACAAAATTCCCTGTGATGTATACAATGTTAATTAAATCACAAGGGGAGAGATGGAAAATCTCAAAAGAAACATGTCTGATACAAAAATTCTCGCAGTAGCAGGAAAAGGCGGTGTGGGAAAAACGTCTGTAGCCGCAACCATGGTTCGAATCTTAACAGAAACTTATCCGGATAAAAAAGTGCTGGCCATCGATGCAGATCCTGCTGTAGGACTTTCAACAGCCCTGGGTATAGAAGCTGCCACAACCATTGATGATATACGGAAAGAAGTGATGAACATCGCTCAGAATGGTGATACGGCCGGTGCTGTAGAGCTTCTTGGAGATGCTCGTTATCGCATTTTGGATGCTTTGGTTGAGTCTGACGGATTTTCCTTTATTGCCATTGGTCGACCGGAATCAGCAGGATGTTACTGCAAGATTAATTCTTATCTGAAAGAAGTGATCAGTATACTGGCAGAAAATTTCGATTTCGTTGTTATAGATGGCGAAGCCGGAATTGAGCAGATTAATCGTCGTGTCATGGAAAAAGTGACACATCTTTTTTTGATTACAGATGCCAGCAAAAAAGGCCGTCAGGTTATTAAAACCATCAAGAAGGTTGCGGATGAACTGGTTATGTATGAAAAAGCCGGTGTGATCGTCAATCGCATTCCGATGGAAAATAAATTTAGTTTATCGGAAATCGGCTCAGAACTTGAAGAAGACAAATTACAGATTTTAAGTTTTATTCCCAGTGATCATGAATTAGCTGAATTTGATATTAAAGGTGAAAATGTTTTCTATCTGCCAAAGACGTCCGCCATTGTAGAGGGCGTGACAAAAGCCCTTGCAGAAATTGGTATATTATAGGAACCGCTTCGCGAACCCTATAATCGATTTACGGTGCATTTTATGCACCTTTTATCGTCGATTACTTTGTAATCGTCGATAAGTTATATTATAGGAATCGCTTCGCGAACCTTATAATCGTCGATAAGCTGTATTATAGGAAACGCTTCGCGGCTTCATTAATCAGATTCAAGGTGTATTTCATGCACCTTTATTCGATGATTGTTCCATAATCTCCGATAAGCTATGTTGTAGAAATACAATCCGATATGAAAGGCATTCCCAGTCTTTTTTATCAGACGAAATCTTTTTTTACCTGTTCAAAAATTTTTCTGCCATATAAGGAGAAATGGCTGATGAAAGATTTAAAACATCTGTATTATTTTGAAAAATTATTAGATGATGCCAATAATGACCTGGTCCGGGAGGCTAAGGCAGATGGCAGAGTCTGTGTGGCTACGGTATGCGAAAATATTCCGGAGCCCCTTTTAAATCTGCCGGGAACCTTTTCGGTAAGACTTCGGGCACCAAGAACCGGTTCTCTTGAAATGGCCACTTATTACATGACCAGCTTTTTGTGCGAATACAGCCGGGCTCTTTTGGAGAGAGCTATTGAAGGCGGTTACAATTTCACGGATTGCATCATTGCACCGGACGGCTGTTCCATGCTGAACCGCTGCGTGGAGAATATGGAACTTTTAAAGACCATGGGAGCGGGAAATGAAAAATTCTTCTATGAATTCATGGAAATTCCACTGAAGTGCGATGACAATGGATTAAATCTCTACAAGCTTCAGTGTACCAATCATATTTTAAATCCCTTACATGAAAAGTATGGCATCGATACATCGGATGAGGCCATTCGCAAGGCCGTTGCAGAACATAATGAAGTGTGTCGCCTGATTCGTGAGATCGGAGAGTACCGCAAGGGAGATAAACCCCGTATCACCGGTTATGAATATCATATTATCTGTCTGGTAAGCTATGTGTGCCCCAAATATCTCATTGTCGATAAACTGCGTGAGACTCTGGAAGAACTGAAGACACGCCAGGCGGATGATACAAAATACCGTGCCCGTGTGGTTTTCGTCGGTTCCGAAGTGGATGATGTGGATGTCATTAAACTGGTAGAAGAGTCCGGTGCATATGTCTGTGCAGACCGCTTCTGCTATGGTTCATTCCCCGGACGGAATGTCATTGAACTGAATGATGAGGAAGATGCCCTGACACAGGTTTGCCGTGCTTATATGACGAGAGGTCAGTGTCCAAGATACATGGATATGCCGAAAATGGTGGGGCGCCGTCAGTATGTGGCAGATCTTGCCAAGGAATATCAGGCGGATGGCATTATCTATGAACAGATGAAGTTCTGCGATCCCTGGGCTTATGAAAGAATGATCGGGTCTCATGTTCTGAGAAATGATTTTGGTTATCCCGTGCTGACGGTAGACCGGCCATATGCAGTAGGTTCTTCCGGTCAGCTTAGAACCCGTGTTCAGGCTTTTGTTGAAAGCATTGAGATCAAGAAGATTCAGGGAGGTGCAAAATAATGGCAAAAGAAATCGGAGGCGAGGAATTAGGCCGTTTTTTCACCGATGGCAAAGTAAGAAAAAGACGTGAATGGCGGGGTTTTAAGGATACTTTTTATGATTATACCCGTTGGCTTTATATTATGGGGCAGTTGACGAAATTCATTATCAAACCCCGTAATTTAAAAGCTATGTTGCGTTACCGCTGGATGGCTAATTATCTGGCTGTGCCCATGATGGTTGACCGTCATACCCAGGGACTTCGTGGGGAATATTTAAGAATCTGTCATCTTGAGCAGGATTTGGTTGTATACGATGTAGCTAAACTTCTTGATAATCTTTTCAGGGGCGATCGCCGCATTGGAAATGATAAGAAGTTCTCAGACAAGGTTGTACTGGTTGATGAAAATGAAATGACAGCCATTATGATGGGCTTCCCTACCCTTAAAGGTCTGTCCAGAGAAACTCCAGCTACTTATGTCCCGGTTCTCCTTAATCAGAGCGCCGCTCTTCATTATATTGATGTGGCTCAGGAGTTTGGGCTTCCCGGTGATGTATGTCCTATGCCGGAAGCAGAATCCGGTGTTTCCATTGATGATGATTATCCGGTACTTGGTGCCTGTGCCATTCAGTGTAATACCACCTGCGATGGATCACTTCTTGGAAACGGTGTTATTTCCAAGAGACTTGAGCTGGAAGATGGTATTCCGGTATTCCAGCTGGCGGCACCTCTTCGTCATCAGAATGATGATGTACAGGAATATGCAGCTCAGGAAATCCGCAACGGCATTGCCTTTATTGAAAAGCATACCGGTGAGAAATGGGATTGGAAATATTATTTTGAATGTGCCAAGCGAGTTAATGAATCTACCCGTCACCGCATTGACTGGCTGGATATGAATAAGACTGATTATCCTCAGGTTTTCGGTTCCAATCTGGCTCTCTATACGGAAACCAATTATATGGCTGTTTGCGGAAAGGTACCGGCCTTCGTTGAAGCAGATCGCAAGATTTCCGCATTGGCTGAGCAGGCTTATAAAAAGAAAAAGAAGATGGCCCGGGAATATCGCCACAGAGCCATTGTCTGGGGTGTGCAGTCTCATTTTTATATGGACTTTCTGCTTTGGTTGCTTAACTGCTGGGGCATCGTACCCCTGACGGATATGCTTTCCATGGTTAATACTAAGATGATCGCAGAAGAGGATACACCGGAAAACCGTGAGCAGGCTTATTATGATATGGCATGGCTGACGGAGAATATGATCATGCGGAACCGGACCCATGGCGGTTATAAGGTACTTCTGGATGAACTTTGGGATTTCTGCGAAGAATTCAGAGCAGATACCGTTATTCTCTGGGAGCATATGTCCTGCAAGGCTCTGGATGGCATGCATGGCCAATTTGAAGAGAAGGCCAGGGAGAAGGGAATTCACCTTATCTGGGTTAATCACGATCTTTTCGATCCCCGTATTACAAATCGTCAGGAAATCCGGGATCAGGTGAATCGTTACATGCGCACGGTATTTAAGGAAGAACCCCTTGATCCGTCGCTTGAAGTTCTGCCGGATGAACATTCCTGGTAAAAAAAGAGAAAAAGCTCATTTTAACGAAAACTATTTTTCTTATGAAGAGATTTTCGTGTATGAAGAGGGAAGACAGCTGACAGAGGGCTGTTTTCAATGAAAATAGAGGATTTAGAGGAGGAATTAAATGAAATATTTTGGCGGATGTGATTCCGGATCAACCTATACAAAATGTGTCATTATAGATGAAAATGGAAAGATGGTTGCGGATGTAACTCTTCGAAGCCGCATCAATGCGGTTCTTTCCTGCCAGGATTCCATTGACCAGGCCATCGCCCAAGTCCCGGATCTTAAAGGCCCGGAGGATCTGACCTATCTCGTAGGTACAGGTTACGGCCGCAATAAGGTTCCTTTTGCTGATGAAAATATTTCGGAGATCAGTTGCCATGCCATGGGTGTCCATGTGGCAGACAAGGATGTGAAGGCTATCATCGATATCGGTGGGCAGGATGTTAAAGGTATTGCTATTGATGAAGATGGTACGGTTCTTAATTTTGCCATGAATGATAAGTGTGCTGCCGGAACCGGCCGTTTCTTTGAAGCTATGGCCAGAGCCTTTGAAATGGAACTGGATGAATTCTCAAACCTGTCCCTTAAGGCAAAAAATGTCATTCCTATTACGGCTCAGTGTACGGTTTTTGCCGAATCCGAGGTTATTTCCCTAGTTGGCGAAGGCAAGCCTATGGATGAGATCGCAGCCGGCATTGAACTGGCCGTTGCCAAGAGATGCTTCGTTATGTCTAAGAAAGCCGGTGCTGTTGACAAGATCACCTTAACCGGTGGCTGCGCCAAAAATGCCGGACTTAAGGCAGCTATCCAAAAGGTGCTTAACCTTAAGGTTATCGATCTTCCCATCGATCCCCAGCTTATGGGAGCCTTGGGAGCAGCTGAATTCGCCCGCCAAAAAGGTATGGCAAAGTAAGGAGGCTTGGATGCATACATTTTTAATGGTACTTCTTATTATCGCAATCGTCTTTGC
>CAVDGK010000054.1:0-9415 GCA_963607995.1 Oscillospiraceae bacterium
ATAATTTCGCCGGCATAAATTAAATCACCAACAAAATACTCACCTTTTTCAAAAAGATCGCCAACCTCAGACATACCCTTCTGACAAGCCTCCATGGCTTCCTGCACGCCCTCGCCATTATGATCCATAACTTCCTGCATCATTTCCAATACACGATCTTCATCCAGGTCTGCCATAGCCTGTTCTAATTCTTTATAATCCATTTATTCTCCTTTCGACCGTTCCCATTCGGTTCATTCTTATCTCATTTTAAAGATAAAGCAGTTCCCATGTATAGGTTCCCATAAGCCAGAACCGAAGTTCTTTCGGGAGCTCCCATTCTTCATCAGCAATCAATTCATCCACGATTTCCTGCAAATATTCCTGCTTCGTCTGTTCTTTATTTTCACTCATTGCGGCACCTCCTACTTTTGTGTTTTGCTCAGAGAATACTCATGAGCGTAATTAAATGCATCGATCAGATTCTGATTAACATCTCCCGGTGCAATCCAGGCCTTATCCGTACCGAACAGGAAACCATCTCCTATCTGGCAGGCATCAATGATCTTCTTGGTATCTTCAAGTACCTTTTCTTTGCTATCTGTTCTGACGGAAGCCATCTTAAGGCCACCTTCCAGAATCTGATAATCACCAAGAACTTCTTTTGCCTTGAAAATGTCATCATCATCAATATGAAGGATACAGGAATCTTTTGGTACCTCTTTGAAGCATTCCCATACATTTTCCCAGCGGCCTTCCAGCATGATCCATACTTTTGATCCGGCTGCGGCAGCTCTTTCGATCCAAGCTTTCTCATAAGGCCAGTAAATTTCATAGAACTGCTTCGGGCTCAGATAGGGAGCAATATGTGTCATATGGCAGGCATAGGGAAACGTTGCCGGTGTTCCCTGCATTTGGGGCAGATTGTATGTTTCCCACAATTTATCGCAGGCAGCCTTTACCTTGTCGGGCTGGCGGCGAAGATCTGTCAAGGTTCCTTTAAAGCCTCTTAAATAGTCAAAGAGAGTATCAACCGGATTTGAAAATACTTCGGCAAAATTACACATATCCGTAATGCCATATTCTTCGGAAAGAGTTTTTGATGTAGCTCCAAAGAGAATCCCCATCGCATAAGCTTTGTCAGCAGCAATTTTTTTCATCACATCTTTTGCATAGGCACGGTCTTCGAACATACGTGGATATTTTCTCGGAAGAAGGACATTCGCTACGAAACCAAAGGGGTCTTCAATAAGTGCATCGTACTCTTCCCTCTCCATCTGGGGCATCTGGACATGTTCCGGTGTTACACCGTCCGGACCAAATTTGTTCTGAACTGGTTCAATAACATCCGCTATAGATGGTGTAAACAAGGTGCCTGAAAATGTATTGGCATCTCCCCACATTACTTTGAATACGTCTGTCATAGCCTTAACATAGGCATTAACATCTCCGATAACATCTGTTACTTTCTGGCCTGTCCAGGCAACTTCTGCACAACTGGATGCCAGAATCGTAGGCACGTAATCAGCGCCCTGCCGGTTAAGGGCTTTCATGAGGTTTTCATGTTTCTGTTCATATAATGTATTCTCTGGCATTTTGCACCTCCGTTTTGGTTTTGATATCTATTATGTTAGTTATTATGCATAACTTTTTCAATGATAAAGTCTGGTTTTTATCGTTTTTGAACAAAGGCCAGTTTTGTTCAAATTTGTTTTTATGTTAAAATAACTTAGCATTTTTGTCGTATATTAAACTTAATAAGAAAAAGTACTCCACAAAAGTACGCACTCCTATGAAGAAAAAATACGTCGCTACGACCTCACTCAGCACTGGAGTTTCTAAAAAAACTCTTTTTAAAAGACTTTATTAAAGAAAGAAATATAGTATGAAAAAAAAATACGAAACCGGCATTGAAACCCGTAAACTCATTCTCAAAGAAAGCCGAAAACTATTTCTGGAAAAAGGATTCCGCAATACCAGTTATGACGACATATGCAAAGCCGCCCATGTCAATCGCGGCTCCATTTATTATCACTTCAAACAGAAAGATAACCTTCGTTATGAGATTCTCTGGGATCTTTTTTTCGAATATAAAAAAGAGGCAGCTTCTTATACCGCTGTCTCTTCCGAACAATATATTTTTACGCTTTATCTGATCTGGAATAAAATTCTGACTGATAAAGAAATCGGCCGTTTCTTCATCGACTATTACACTGATTTCCCTGTATACAGTCCTGATAAAGAGCTTTCCATTTTCATTACAACGCTCTACAAAAACTGTTATAACGATATTCTTCCTTTATCAGAAATTGATTTATTTGACCTTGCCTCCATGTATGGTTACTTAGGCTGCATTTCCCAAATGGTCAAACAAATGCCGGGAAAGTTTTCTATCGATACGCTCTTTCCCAATATTCTGTCCTGCTGTTTCAGAATCCTGCGTCTTCCCCAGGACCGCACAGAGCCTTTGCTCCAGTCACTGAGCGAAATAATCGCCCGCTATCAGGAAGCCGTCGTTTTTAGTCAAACATAACAAGTATTTGAAAAATTTCCGCCATATTTTGTACTGAATTTAATACACTATTCCTAACAGGTAACAAATGACTAACCCTATATGTGTCTGATATACTTGCCCTATCAGAGGCCGAACGGCTCATTAAGTATGATTTTTTGAAAGGATGGTACTAACTATGGCTTATCATATTACTGATGATTGTGTAAGTTGCGGAAGCTGCGCTGCAGAATGCCCGGTAGGTGCAATTTCTGAAGGCGATGGCAAATATGAAATCGACGCTGATGCTTGCTTAGATTGCGGATCTTGCGCAGGTGTTTGCCCGGTAGACGCTCCGCAGGCTGAATAATTCAGGAGAAGCGTTTAAGATTTATCTTAAAGCAAACTAAAAAGGATGGTTCCCAGCCATCCTTTTTTTGTACGCAAAAATAGAAAGTCTATGTATTGTATTAAACCATTACACTTGCTTCAATAGCTTTTAAAACTTGCAAATTGCATTTTGCCTTGTCTGCTATTTTATTTGAACTGATTGGTCTTTGAATCATAGCTATAGCCGATTCCGGCAAGCTTATCTTCCAGTTCTTTTGCATTCACCATAAAGCTCTTTGCCAACTCTTCAAGTGAACTGTAGTTATCCCTTAGCTGCATATTCACAAAGCTCAGCAGCATAACCGGATCCTTTGGCATTGTCATAATTTATCCTCCCATTATTATCATATTCTTCTATTGCATTTTTGAGGCAAGCGGATATTCACACTCTGCTTCACTACGTGCTCATACGATAAAAAACACCTCCCGCCAACGAAACTTCAACGGGAGGCTGTGTCAATTTTTATTTCTTATGATAAATACGATCAGTTTCTTCGTATTTCGGTTCAGTTGTTAAATGAACTCCCAGTTTCTTCCAGGTATTTTCATCCGGAGATGAAAGAAGGACAGAAGAATGTGCTTCACAATTTTTCAGTTTCGGAAGCTGTTCCATGGCAAGACGGGCATGCTCGCTTGCAGAAGCCGTAGCTGAAAGAGCCGTCAGCATTTCATCTGCATGAAGGCGTGGATTTTTGCTTCCAAGATACTTTGTCTTAAGTGTCTGAATCGGTTCAATAGCTTCCGGTGCCACAAGTTTTTCCTCATGAGGAATGCCAGCCAAAGCCTTCAGGGCATTCATAAGGGCCGCAGATGATGCTCCCAGAAGATTGCTGGTTTTTCCGGTGACAATTCTCCCATCTTCCAGTTCAATGGCAAAGGCAGGATGTCCCGTCTCTTCTTCCCTTGTAAGAGCCGCTCCGACAACGGCACGATCTGAGCAGTCCACACCAGCCTGCTTCATCAAAAGTTCCAGTTTTCCAAAATTATCCTTGGATTCACCGGTACGCTTTCTTTCGCACATGCATTTATAATAACGGCGAATAATTTCCTGCTTGGATGCTTCACGGCAGGCTTCGTCATCGCTGATGCAGTTACCGGCCATATTAACACCCATATCTGTCGGTGAATGATAGGGACTTTCACCTGCAATCAACTCCAACAGAGCATTGACAACCGGGAAGATTTCAACGTCGCGATTGTAATTAACAGTCGTTTCGCCATAAGCTTCCAGATGGAAAGGATCGATCATATTGACGTCATTGAGATCGGCTGTGGCTGCTTCATAAGCCAGGTTCACCGGATGTTTAAGCGGCAGATTCCAAATAGGGAAGGTCTCAAATTTAGCATAACCGGCCTTAACACCTCTCTTGTGCTCATGATAGAGCTGGGAAAGACAGGTAGCCATCTTGCCGCTGCCCGGTCCCGGAGCAGTCACAATGCCCAGCGGACGGGTCGTTTCAATATAATCATTTCTTCCAAAGCCATCATCGCTGACGATAGTCTTAATGTCATTAGGATAATTTTCGATCTTATAAAGACGATAGGACGGAATGCCAACAGCTTTAAGTCTCTCACGGAAGCGCTCTGCAGCAGGCTGTCCGGCATATTTTGTTAAAGCAACGGAACCTACAAAAAGGCCCACCCCCCTGAATTCCTCAATCAATCTGAAGACATCTTCATCGTAGGTAATGCCAAGATCTCCTCTCACCTTTCCGCCTTCGATATCTTCTGAATTAATAGCGATAATGATTTCCGCCTGATCCTTCAGCTGAAGAAGCATCTGAAGTTTACTGTCCGGCTGAAAACCGGGAAGTACACGAGATGCGTGATAATCATCAAAAAGTTTACCACCAAATTCCAGATAGAGCTTATTATCAAATTTGGAAATTCTTTCCTTGATATGCTCTGACTGCATTTTTAAATACTTGTCATTGTCAAATCCAATTTTCATGCTTCTTCTCCCAATTTTTCTCCTAATACAATAGTATGCGCATTTTGCTATCATCTATTGCCATGAACTAAAGAAAGCGGGAGAACCCGCTTTCTTTATAAAGGCAGCGTCCTTGCTGCAAACATATGACTCATTATAAGCCAAAAAGATATTAAAAAAAAGTCAAGATATCATCAGCCATTAAATTTTCTTTAAGCCATTCTGTCAAGGCACTCCATCTTAATTCCAGCAGCTCATCATTTTATCTTTTCGAAATTTTCATCTCTCTTTACGATATCGCACACTTTAAGCTCATTCTCCCCCGCAGTAAAACGAATATCGTAGCCGCCAAAGGAAAGGCCATACACATAATCCGGTGCTTTCTGGAAAGCTGACCGGGGATCCTGCTGAAGCACTTCCAAAGCACTTCCCCGTAAATGCTCAGGGAGTTTCATTTTGAGTTTTTCCGGGAAGATAACTTCTATCCGGTCATCTTTATGAGCCTCTCCAAAGCTTCCCTGTGCCTCCGGATGGGAATCGGTATAGGGAAGGTAAGGTTTTATGTCATAGATGGGCGTTCCGTCCATAAGATCAGCTCCTGAGACCTTTAAAATAGGAGCTTTGGGATCATCCAGAATGATTTCTTCAAGACACACAGAGGAAAGAGCCAGTCCATTAGGACGGAAAGAAGATCGAGTGGCAAAGACACCCTTCTTTTCTTTTCCTCCAAGACGGGGCGGTGTCACCAGCGGTTCGAACTTATCTCTCCTGTTTTTTGAAAATTCCCAGATAAGCCAGATATGGGAATATTCTTCAAGACCCCGCACCGCATCCGGAGTTCTGAATTTTTCTTCGAAGATAATATAACCTGTCAGAGAAGGGACCAGACCGCTCTGGCGGGGAATTCCGAATTTATCCGAAAATTCTGTTTTTATACTGGCAATTGGTTCAATTTCTTTTTTCATTCCAATGGTTTCCTATACGATAATAAAACAAAAAGCAGAAATCTTACTGATTTCTGCCTTCTTTAGTGAAGCATCGGGGACTCGAACCCCGGACAACTTGATTAAAAGTCAAGTGCTCTACCACCTGAGCTAATGCTCCATATTTAGTTATTATACACACTGTCGACCATTTTGAAAACACCTAAAATTGTTCTATATGTCGTACAGTTTAGCTGGGCTAGTTGGATTCGAACCAACGAATGCAGCAGTCAAAGTGCTGTGCCTTACCCCTTGGCGATAGCCCATTACACTTGCGGCTCTGCTTTTCAGCTAAGGTGGAAGAAGGGACTCGAACCCTCGGTCTCCAGAGCCACAATCTGGCGCGTTAACCAACTACGCTACATCCACCATATAAGCGTGCCCGAAGGGATTCGAACCCCCGACCCACGGCTTAGAAGGCCGTTGCTCTATCCAGCTGAGCTACGGACACACAGTTCACGTCCGGTCTGTATCAAGTACCTACCTCACTGCGTGAAAAAGCAGGTGATGGGAATCGAACCCACGTATCCAGCTTGGAAGGCTGGTGTTCTACCATTGAACTACACCTGCAAATCAATCGGGGTAACAGGATTCGAACCTGCGACTTCCTGGTCCCAAACCAGGCGCTCTAGCCAAACTGAGCCATACCCCGTCGTTTCCTCTCGGTCGCCGCGAATCATCTTCCCGAATCGCGCAATCGATATTATATTATAGGCCCCTCATTTTTGTCAACAAGAAATATTATTTTTTTTAAATTTTATTTCAGTTTCCAAAATAGCGGCAAATTTGCTCAATATAATGGATATTTCCAGCAAATCCATTACAGATAATTAATGGTAAACATGACATTTCCATTGCGGTCAATGGTCATAACGGCATAGGAAGGCTGTCTTCCATCCTGTCTGGGATTGGTCAGGGAGCCTGGATTAACACAGGTAACACCATTTACATTCTTAACGGAAGGAATATGCGTATGACCATAGAAGGCAATGCTGCAGCCATGTTCTTTAGCCGCCTCTGCCAGCTCTTCCAGATCGTAGGAAACGTGGTAGGCATCTCCATGAGCCACAAAAGCCCGATGGCCTCCCAGTTCCACCACTGCCGTCCGATCCAGATCACTTCCCCAATCGCAATTTCCCCGAACGATGGTGGTAGGACAACCGGCCATAGCAGCTACCCAGTCATCTTCTCCGCACACATCACCGCAATGAACAAGATAATCGATAGAGGGCGTTATTTGAAGAACCTTCTCAAAATTATCAAGACGCCGGTGGGTATCACTTATGATTAAAACTTTCATCTGTCTCTCCTGCATTCAAGATGATTTAAGCTAAATATTCACCTAAACATAGCGTATTTTACACTCTTTGACACCCCACAATCAATCCTCATTTGACTCCTTATGCAGAAGGCTGATCATTTGCCGGATTTAAGCAAAAGTTCTTTCATTTTCCTTAAAGCTTTACCTCTGTGGCTGATGGCATTTTTTTCTTCCGGTGTCAGTTCTGCCGATGTGCATCCCTTTTCCGGCACATAGAAAATTGGATCGTAGCCAAACCCGTTAGCTCCGGCGATTTCATGGGCAATTCGTCCCTCGAAAGACTCAACAGCTGTTAATTCCCTGCCATCCGGAAATACAGCCGCCATGGCACACATAAACCGGGCCGTTCTCTCTTCTTCCGGTACTTCCTGCATCCGGCGCAGAATTTCCGCATTTTTAATAGAATAAGGTGTATCCTCTCCCATATAGCGGGCTGAATAGATTCCGGGTTCACCGTTTAAAGCATCCACTACCAGGCCTGAATCATCCGCCATGGTAATCTGACCCGAAAGCTTTGCAATGGTTCTGGCCTTGATCAGGGCATTTTCGAGAAAAGTGGTTCCATCCTCCACGATGTCTGCATTATAGCCAGCCTCCTTCATGGAGACAATATCAAAACCTGTTCCTTTCAAAATTTCACGGATTTCGATGAGCTTATTTTTATTTCCTGTTGCAAATATAATAGTTGACATAATTTCCTTCTCTGTGTTTTCTTTGTCTCGAAGCATATTTTATGCATGGAGCAAAAGCATTTCATCTAAAAGCTGTAAGCATATTCGAGCAAAACTATTTTTCAGTCCTGTCTTGCCGCTGTATCAAGCACGCTTTGTTAACATTCTTTTGTCATGGATCAAAAAGAAACACCCTCATCATAACAGATGATGAAGGTGCTCACAATCAGCATTGTTAATTTACCGCGGCATTCTTGGCGGCTTCGGGCCAAGGAACTGATAGTAATAAGTCTTGATCATACCATTGTAAAGCTTGCGGTTTTTGTCCGCTTTACGGCCAATATCCTGCTCTGCATTTTCATAAGAGGTAATGAGATACATGGACCAGCTGTCAAGATGAGTATAAGCCTCTCCAATAGTCTTATAAAGAGCCGGCATGGCTGCCTTGTCTTCCAGTCTTTCACCATAAGGCGGATTGCTGACAATGAAGCCATATTTCTTTGGATGATGGAGATCCTTGATATCCCGTACCTGAAAATGAATAAGATCCTTGACGCCGGCCGCTTCAGCATTTTCACGGCAGGCCTTAATAGCCTTCGGATCAATATCATAGCCCTGGATATCCGTCTCTATATTTAAATTAATCTTTGCCTCGGCCTCTTCATGGGCATTTCTCCAAAGCCTCTTCGGCAGGAGATTCGTCCAGGCTTCTGCTTCAAAACTACGTTTTAATCCGGGAGCAATATGAGCAGCTTTCATGGCAGCTTCAATAGGAAATGTACCGGAGCCGCAAAACGGATCCACGAAAATACGGTCACTTCTCCAGGGTGTCAGACCGATCAGGGCTGCAGCCAGAGTTTCGGAAATAGGTGCCATAACCGGGCTCTTGCGATAACCTCTTTTGTGCAGTGAAGGACCTGAAGTATCAAGTCCGATGGTGACAATGTCATTTTTAATAGAAACACGAATGGGATACGCCGCACCATCTTCATCAAACCAGGACACCCGATAACGGCTCTTCAGGCGCTCCACAATGGCTTTCTTCATAACAGACTGGATATCGGAAGGAGAAAATACCTTGCTGCGGACAGAAGAAGCCTTCTTCACCCAAAAGCGGCCATCCTCCGGAATATAATCCTCCCAGGCAATAGCCCGTGTCCCTTCAAAAAGTTCATCATAGGTTTCAGCTTTGAACTCTCCCACTTTAATGAGAATGCGTTCCGCCGTTCTCAAGCACATATTGGCCTTTACCGGAGCATCCTCACCGCCCCGAAATGTAACACGGCCATCTTCAACCTGGACAAGTTCAAAACCCAGATCAAGAATTTCTCTTTTCAATACAGCTTCCAGGCCAAAGTGGCAGGGTGCCATAAGATCAAATGTGTTTGACATAATACCTTCCTTTCAGTAAAAATATCCATATAAACATGTTATTTAAACAGTTTTTATCTGCATTTTTAAAAAAGTTATTTCAAAATTGTTAACTTTTTTCGATTTTTCTTAATTTTTACGAAATTTTATGTTGCAAATTTCATGAAACATCTGTATACTCTAATTCGTAAAAAGAATTTACCCTTCAACGAATTTTTTTTACAATTAATAACCCCTTATTAATTATTTATACTCCCCAAGAAGCGGTCGACAGTCCCC
>CAVDGK010000055.1:0-9361 GCA_963607995.1 Oscillospiraceae bacterium
CATGACAATAAAATGTTCGCAAAACATGCAATGGGGAAGCATTCATCCGGACATGAGATTTTTGAGGGAAAATAAGGTATGAGGAAGAGGATTGGGAAAAACTTTTTGGCACTTGTTTTGTCGGTGGCGATGATAGCCGGAACGGCATTGACAGCTTTGGCTGATGAAACTGGTGCTGATATGACAGAGCAATATCAGGATGGCTTTGAAAATTCAGAATATTCCGAAGAAATCAATGCAAATAAAGAGGGTGATTTGGAAAATGTTTTTGTTGTGTAAAGAGACTCCCTTTCTGCTATACTGGTGATAGAAATGCACGCTTCACAGACATCTTTGTTTTATGAATTATAAGGAGGAATATTATGCCTGCATTTATACCGATTATTATCGTCTTAGTGGTGATTCTGATCATCGCACTCTGCAATATCCGTATAGTTCCCCAGGGAAGGGCTTTTGTTATAGAGAGACTGGGCAAGTATAAAACAACCTGGAATGCAGGGCTGCATATAAAAGTGCCTTTGATCGAAAGAGTGGCAAAAACAGTAAGCCTTAAGGAACAGGTGCTGGATTTCCCGCCACAGCCGGTTATTACGAAAGACAATGTAACCATGCTTATTGATTCTGTTGTATTCTGCAAGGTTTTTGATCCGAAGCTTTATACTTATGGTGTGGAAAATCCCCTTTCCGGTCTTCAGAATCTGGCGGCCACAACCTTGAGAAATATTATTGGCGAGATGGAACTTGATGGCACTCTGACAGGACGGGATACCATTAATAAGCGTATGGAAACGGTTCTTGATGAGGCTACCGATCCCTGGGGGATTAAAGTTACCCGTGTTGAGATCAAGAATATCCAACCGCCGGAAGAAGTTGAACAGACTATGCTCAAACAGATGAAAGCTGAGCGTGAAAGAAGACAGACTGTGTTGGAAGCTCAGGCTCATCAGGAAGCGGTTGTTTCCCGGGCAGAGGGTGATAAAAAAGCCAAGATCCTGGCGGCAGAGGCTGAGAGAGATGCTAAGATTGCCCTTGCGGAAGGTCAGGCTAAATCCATTGAAATGGTTTATAAGGCAGAAGCGGATGGTCTTCGCATGTTGACAGAGGCAGATCCTTCCGAGTCTGTCTTGAAACTGAAAAGTTTTGCGGCTTTGAAGGATGTAGCAAACGGTAAAGCGACAAAGATTTTCCTGCCGGCTGACATTGCCGGAGCTTTCTCATCTCTTGGTGCCGTAGGGGAAGCTTTGGGAATTGGTGACAGTACACCTGTTAATCATAGAGATGAACAGATTCCGAAAGCTCCTGCTGATCCCTGCATTACACCGGAAACTGGAAAAGGCGGAAGAGAGGCAGCAGCCGCTACTGAAAAAATCAATGAAGATGTAACTTTTAGATTCTAAGGACGGTTTTAAGACGCTGCAGGAAGCACAGCATGCTTCCTGCAGTTAAGCGAAAAGCGGGCCAAGGTCCGCGCTTGTACGGAATTTTGGCGACTGCCGCGATAGTTTAAGAAATTCGCGAAGTGTTTTTTATAGCTTTGACAAATAGAATGTTCGTAAGACGTGCATTCTATTGTAGAAGCGTGGGCCTTTTAAAGGCTCTTTTATTACGTAAAGGAATAATTTTATGGATCTCTTTGAGTATGCCAAACAGCTGAAAACAGAAAAAACATCACCTCTTGCCTCAAGACTTCGTCCAAAAACTCTGGAAGAGGTGGTTGGACAACAGCATATTATTGGAAAGGGAAAGTTGCTCTATCGAGCTATTAAAGCCGATAAGCTAAGCTCCGTTATTTTCTATGGACCGCCCGGAACAGGAAAGACCACTTTGGCTCAGGTTATAGCCAATACAACCCATGCGGAATTCCAGCAGATTAATGCCACAACTTCCGGAAAAAAAGATATGGAAGTGGTGGTAGAGGAAGCAAAAAAATATCTTGGCGGCTATGGCAGAAAAACGATTCTTTTCATCGATGAAATTCATCGCTTTAATAAAGCACAGCAGGATTTTTTATTACCCTATGTGGAGGATGGCACCATCGTTTTGATCGGCGCAACCACAGAAAATCCTTATTTTGAAGTGAATTCAGCTTTGATCTCGCGTTCCACAATCTTTGAACTGCACCCACTGACCAAGGAAGATGTAGCAACACTTCTTGACCGGGCTATGACGGATAAGGACAGAGGTCTGGGTTCGTTTGAGGCTGAACTGACAGATGAAGCCAGGGATTTTTTGGCGGATGTATCGGGCGGTGATGCCCGGACAGCTCTAAATGCTTTGGAACTGGCTGTTCTTACCACTGATCCTCAGTCGGACGGAAGGCTTGTGATCGACCTTTCCACCGCTGAAGACTGCATTCAGAAAAGAGCGGTTCGCTATGATAAAAATGGCGGGGAGCATTACGATACCATTTCAGCTTTTATAAAGAGTATGAGGGGGTCAGACCCGGATGCAGCGGTTTATTATCTGGCTAAAATGCTGGAGGCCGGAGAAGATATTAAGTTTATTGCCCGGCGTATCATGATCTGTGCATCGGAGGATGTGGGAATGGCAGATCCGAATGCTCTGGTGGTTTCCGTAGCAGCTTCACTTGCAGTTGAAAGGGTGGGACTGCCGGAGGCACGTATTCTCTTGAGTGAGGCAGCTGTTTATGTAGCGACAGCACCAAAAAGCAATGCTTCTTATCTTGCCATTGGAAAAGCTCAGGCTTCCGTAAGGGAAAAGAGAACGTCAGTTCCGGGGCATTTGATGAATGTTCATGCCAATGGTTATGGGGATGAGGAAAAGGCTATCGGCTATAAATATGCGCATGATTACCCTCATCACTGGGTGGAGCAGCAGTATCTGCCGGATGAAATCCTGGGAGAAAAATTTTATGAACCCACAGAAAACGGGTATGAAAAAATAGTGGTGGAAAATGCAAAGAAAATGCGGGGAAAAGGTTAAGCAACAGGACAATGTCCTGAGTTAAATTTTCCGTGAGGATGCATACGGATTTGTATATGTCTGCTGAAATAGACCTGAATACGGCGCATAAGACTCACGAGTGAGTCTTAAAAAAGCACGGCAGAAGTCAGATATTTGCTTCTGCCGTGCTTGTGTTTATTTTTCAAAAAATGTACTCATAAGATAACGGTAGACCTCAGAAGATTTATCCTGCCATTTGCTGCAGACCATCATGGCTGCATCTTCGGTGGGTACGGTAAAAGTCAGATCAAGGACCGTTTCTTTTCCTTCTCTTACCAGACAGTGAACAGCATAATCCTGATTTTCCGTACGGTCATAATCTGCCCGAATGCAGGATTCATTTCGAAGGTCGAAGGCATTGCGCCGCAGATATTCGTCCACATCTGCCCGAATAGCTTCAGGAATATCACTAACAAAATATTCAAGGGTCTGTTCGCCTTCACTTGTTGCCTTGTACTGGGATGTGTTACGGATCTTTTCTCGTGAGATAAGATGAGCGTCAATGAGGTCATTGATGGCCTCTTGAACATGAAAATAATCTGTATAATGCTGCTCCAGTATAAAGTTCATAAGCTGTGTCTGTGTCAGTGGAAATGAGACACGGCGCAGCATATAGAGCATGATAAGCTTATAAAGTGTTTGCGAATCAGCCATAATGACCCCCGAAAAAATAGTAAGGCTATTTTATCATTCATAAGTAGTTGCTTCAAGAGAGGAAATTTTAACCGACTGAGGGAGGAAGAAAGTTGATGTATGGTTTTATGAAAAGACCGTTAAATTTATGAAAGTTCAGACTTTATTTTCATACTGTGAAGTGATAGCATGAAGAAGCGGGTATTAAAGAAAGGACACCGATTATGACGAAAGATTTTCATTCTAAATCCTTGGAAATGCTGTTTGATGCCATTTTGACATTGGAAAATAAAGAAGAGTGCTATCGATTTTTTGAAGATATCTGTACCATTAATGAAATGCAGGCCATGGCCCAGCGCTTTGAGGTTGCCGGACTTTTGAGGGAAAAGGAAACTTATCAGAATATTTCCAAAGAGACCGGTGCATCCACAGCCACCATCAGCCGGGTTAACCGTTTTATTAATTATGGAAACGGTGGTTACCAGCTGGTGTGGGACAGACTGGATGAAAAAAATAAAAATGAAGAATAATATGATGGTTTAAATTTTTTCTTTTTTGTGTTTGGAAGGTTTTTCTTCCGAGGCGGGCAGCTGATCGATAAGTCTTTCGATGAGCTGTTTTTTTACATAAACATCAAAACTTAGCCTCAGGATAACGGCCAGATTATTAAAATATTCCTGATCTTCTTCTTTGATGCCATCAAAGGTCATTGCTTCTTTTTCAAGAGTAGATGAAATATTTTCCGTAATATCATTCCGGCTTGCTTCAATCATTTTGCAGAAATCAGCATAAAGATCTTTGAGATCATAGGCGGCCTCTGCATTATTAAAATAATCTTTGGTAATTTTTGAAAACAGCTTTTCGATGTCCGTGATGCTCAAGAAACTCTTCAGATAATAGATCATAATGAAAAGCAGAACGTGATCCTTGCTATATTTTTTCTTTTCAGGAGCCGGGATCAGGTTGCTTTTGGCATAATTATTGATCATGGTTTTCGTCATGATCTTATCATCCTTATAACGGCGGAAATCCTTAAGATGTTCTTCCATGAATGTGGTAACCTGATCCATATAAAGTGGAATATCCGGTACTTCCTCCGGATGAATGGTATTAAGGGAGGACAGCTCCTTTAAAATAGACTGAAGATTTTGCTTCTGATCAGACATAAAAAATATTCTCCATTTATAGCTATATGAACTGTTATATTAATGTATATATTATATGGTTTTAAAAACTATATTTCAAGAAAAATGTCTTATGATTCCAAATTCAGATTACAGAATTTTGATCAGGGGTATACGTACAGACCGGGTATTGGCCCTCCCCTACAACTGGTTCAAGAATCACCCAATCATCCCCAATTAAAGGGTTTCTCTTTGAATTTCCTAAAACACTTGTTCGATTTCACCCCCTTTGCTATAATGTTGACCATGGAAAATGAAATGATTTTATCAGGATTAAATAAAGAACAAAAAGAGGCGGTGCTTCGGACAGAAGGACCACTTTTAATATTGGCCGGAGCCGGATCGGGCAAAACCCGTGTCATTGTTCATCGCATGGCTCATCTTATTGCTGACTGCGGTGTGGATCCCTACCAGATTCTTGCCATTACCTTCACAAACAAAGCAGCCAGTGAGATGAGAGAACGAGTGGATGCTATGATCGGTGAGCAGGCCCGGGAAATTTGGGTCATGACTTTTCATGCCTGCTGTGTGAGGATTCTGCGCCTGCATGCGGAAGCTATCGGTTATTCCCGTTATTTTTCAATTTATGATACGGATGATCAGCTGTCCCTCATGAAAGATATTTTTAAAAGGAAAAATATCGATTCCAAGATGATGCGGGAGAAGGGTGTTCTGGCGGCTATTTCAAATGCCAAAAATGAGTTGCTTACACCGGAAAAGTTTCTGAGCGAAAATGGTTATGACTTCCGTCTTCGTAAGATTGGTGAACTTTATAAGGAATATCAGACGGAACTGGCCAACAATAATGCCATGGATTTTGATGATCTTATCTGTGAGACCGTGCGTCTCTTCAAAGAGAGACCGGATATTCTTGAAATGTATCAGGAACGGTTCCGCTATCTCATGATCGATGAGTATCAGGATACTAACAATGCCCAGTTTGAACTGGTGCGCCTTCTGGCAGACAGATATCAGAACATATGCGTTGTAGGTGACGATGATCAGAGCATCTATCGTTTTCGTGGCGCCAATATCGGTAATATTCTTGGTTTCGAGAAGCAGTTTGAAAATGCAGCCGTTATTAAGCTGGAGCAGAATTATCGGTCTACCCAGACAATTCTTGATGCAGCCAATGCGGTGATTTCTCATAACGATGGCCGCAAGGAGAAGAAACTTTGGACATCAAATGGTAAGGGTGATCCTCTTGATGTGCGGCAGTTTATGAACGGTTTTGAAGAAGCTGAATATATTGTAGGAGAGATTTCACGGAGAGTGCGGGAAGGAGATTGTTCTTATAAAGATTGTGCCATCCTCTACCGGACCAATGCCCAGTCTCGTCTTTTCGAAGAAAAATTCCTGATGGCCAGTATCCCATACCGTATCGTTGGCGGTACGAATTTCTATTCAAGGCGAGAAATCAAGGATTTGATTGCCTATATGAAAACTGTGGATAATGCAGTAGATTCAGTGGCGGCAAGGCGTATTATTAACGTGCCGAAACGTGGAATCGGGGCGGCTTCTATTTTAAAAGTTAATGAGTATGCCAATGAAAATGATATAAGCTTCTTTGATGCAGCAGCTCGGGCGGACGAGATTCCGGGACTTAACAGGGCAGCGAAGAAGATTCTGGCTTTTACGGACTTTATTCAGAAGATTCGCTATGAAGCAGATAATATGACCGTCAGCCAGATTTTGAAGAAAATTATCGACTCGACGGGTTATGTGGCTGAACTTAAAGCAGAGAATACGGAGGAAGCAGAGGCACGGATTCAGAATATTGATGAACTTATTACCAAGGCTGTAACCTATGATGAAAATACGGAAAATCCTTCACTTTCCGGATTCCTTGAAGAGGTGGCACTGATTGCGGATATTGATACAGTCAATGAGGATGATGACTGTGTTCTTCTTATGACTCTTCATGCAGCCAAGGGACTTGAATTTGATCATGTGTTCATGGCTGGTATGGAAGAGGGACTGTTCCCCAGTTATATGTCTATCAATGATGAAGATGAGGCAGGGCTTGAGGAAGAAAGACGTCTTGCTTATGTGGGTATTACCCGTGCCAGAAAGAGTCTGACCCTTACCTGCGCCAGGGAGAGATTGGTTCGTGGTGAGATGCAGATGAATCCCCGGTCCCGGTTTATAAAGGAAATTCCACGGAAGCTGGTAGATCTGGGTTATGAAGATGCACCACGGAAGACGATCCCTATGCCAAAATCAGCCTATGGTCTACATAATGCTCTGACAGGAGAAATGAGCAGCGGCATAAACAGATCTCGATATGGCAAATTTTCCGGAGGTTCGCCTTTGGGTGGAGGTTCTTCTGCATTTCGTGTCAGCACAAAAACAGCACCTGTACAACCTAAAGTGGAGCCGCCTGCGATGCTGACTTCACTTGAATACGAAGTGGGAGATATGGTTCGTCATAATCGTTTCGGAGTAGGTAAGGTGCTGGATATCCGTTCAGGAGGACGAGACTTTGAGGTAACTGTTGATTTCAATGGAACAGTCAAGAAAATGTTTGCCTCTTTTGCAAAGCTTAAGAAGATATGATACTATGTAACTGTTCGGAATTTGATATGAAAAATGGATTTCCGAACAGCTCAGGCAAATATGAAAGGTTATTAAGATCCTCAATTTGAGGTCTGAATCTTAAAAAGCTTTATTTTCAGGAGGAAAGAAATATGCGGGATGAAATGATGGCTCGTATGAATGCCGTTGAATGTGACAACAAGGTAAAAAAAGGAATTTTCTGGTTCTTTGCTATGATTGGCGGTGTAGCTGTCGTAGCCGGCATTGCTTATCTGGTATACAAATTTATGAACCGTGATGCGGAAATTTATTATGAAGATGATTTTGATGACGATTTTGATGATTTTTTCGGAGATGACTATGATTCAAAAGAGGATCTTCATTTCGCATCAAAAGACGAACCGAAGGCTGAAACAGTAAATATTCCGGTTGAATAAAAAGTTTAGAAAAGGATTGAGGCTCCCCGAAAACGAGGAGCCTTCTTTATTATTATGAAGAAAAAAGACATATTAGATGGCGTTGTGGAACGCGTGGATTTCCCTAACAGGGGTATTTTGAAAATTGATGAAAAAAGAGTTGTTGTCAAAAATTGTATTCCGGGACAGAAGGTACGTTTCAGGGTTCTGAAGGCTGGCAGCAAGGGCTCAGCTACGGGGCGGCTCCTGGAGGTGCTGGAGACTTCGCCATTGGAATCAGAAGAGAAAAAATGCGGTATTTTTCCGGACTGCGGCGGCTGCCTTTATCAGAAAGTGCCTTATGAGGAACAGCTTAGAATCAAAAAGGAACAGATTGAAAGACTTCTGGAGCCACATTTTGATGAAGATACTGTTTTTGAAGGCATTAAGGGGAGCCCGGAATGTTTTGGTTATCGTAATAAGATGGAATTTTCTTTTGGAAATGCCGTGAAGGATGGCCCTCTGCCACTGGGACTGCACCGAAAGGGTCAACTTACGATATTTTGACAGCATCTGACTGTGCTCTGGTGCACAATGACATGCGACTTGTTATGAATTACACACTGGAATATTGCCGTGAAAGAGGCTTCATTCATTACAATAAGATCAAACACACCGGATTTCTGCGTTTCCTTCTTCTGCGTCGCTCTCATGCAACAGGAGAACTTTTGGCCTGTCTTGTGACAACGACGGAAAATGATCATGATTTCCGGGAATGGGCAGAAGGCCTGAAGAAGTTGCCTATCGAAGGTAGCTATGCCGGCATTCTTCATGCCCATTGCGATAATTTTGCTGATAATGTTTCGGCGGATGAATTGCATATTCTTGAAGGACAGGATTATTTTACAGAGGAGCTTTTGGGGCTTAAATTCAAGGTTTCACTTTTCTCATTTTTCCAGACAAACAGTGCCGGTGCAGAGATTCTCTATAGCACAGTGCGGGATTTTGTTGGAAATGATCATAATAAGGTCCTTTATGACCTTTACAGCGGCACCGGGACCATTGCCCAGCTTATGGCGGAGAGAGCCGGTCATGTATATGGCATTGAACTGGTGGATGAGGCCGTTGAAGCAGCTAAGGTGAATGCAGGGCTAAATGGCATTGATAACTGCACTTTCATCTGCGGAGATGTGCTTAAGATGCTGGGAGAAATCCCGGAGCGGCCGGATTATATTATTCTGGATCCTCCGAGAGAAGGGGTAGTGCCGAAATCCCTTTCTCAGATCATTGATTATAATGTTCCCAAGATGGTTTACATTTCCTGCAAGGCCAGCTCCCTGGCAGCAGACCTGGTGACTTTAAAGGCAGCGGGATATCGGGTAGAAAAATGGGCTCTGGTGGATATGTTCCCCCATACACAGCATGTCGAGACGGTGGTATTGATGTCACGCGTTAGCAATGAGCAGGGCACAGACCAAGCATAATGTGACGTGGGAGCTTGCTCACAAAGGCACATTTATGCGAAGGGCTGTATGCGGCGAATGCCGCGGATAAGCGTAGGAAGCGTGCTTCCGTAGCGCATCCAGCCCCGCAGATGATGTGCGAAAAAAGCCTTATTTTCTGGGCTTTTCGGGACTTTGCATCAGTTTG
>CAVDGK010000056.1:0-9262 GCA_963607995.1 Oscillospiraceae bacterium
GTTTTTTGCAAGGCTTTTTCATTTGAAACAATTTGGGTAATTAATGTTTCAAATGGTAAAAAAAATCGAGGCCCATGTACGACAAATAAAGTCGTACATGAGTCTCGTTAATTAAGACAAGCCAGACCAACGGTCAGTATGTTGACTTGTCACGCTTTGCGTTACTACTCCCTCATTTACAATTACATACTAAACCATAGGCCTTGTTATTTAGTCAAGGCTAATTACTGGTATTAATTTTAATACATACGAGCAGACCTTTAGCACTTACATCTTATTTTTTCTTATGTCTCGCAGATTCGTTCCGGCAAGAATGGCCGCTTTTGCCAAGTCATCATATTCGTATTTAACACGGTGAACGCCCCAGCCATCAGAGATTTTGCATCTAACGCTTCCGTTTTCAGTTTTAATGGTTTCTTCTCTGCGGTTCAAAATACATCTTTCTTTCCGCACCATTCTCACACCAAGAGTTTCTGTATATTTAAAGATAAGTAATGCCATTTTTTCTTTTTCTTCTTCGTGGCAAAGAAGGGTCAGAAGGGTGCCGGGGCGGGATTTTTTCATATATACCGGTGTTGTAAAGACTTCAAGAGCCCCGCCTTCATAGAGCCGGTCTGTGGCAAATCCGATTTCTTCTGCTGTCATATCGTCAATGTTGCATTGCATTTCCAATATAACATCGGTCTTATGTGACTCATCATATATTGAGCTCTCCATAATGGTGTTTGAACTGTTTTTATGAGCGTTGTCGCTCTCAGTCGCCTTTAGATGCTCATCTTTTTCAGTACTTGCTGCCTGCTTATTTTCTTCTGTTTCTTCCGTATTTTTCTCAAAAGCTTCACCAAGGACGGCCCTGATTCCATTCATTTTGGAGAAATCCTTCTTCCCCATACCATAGCCGATTTTTTCGATTTTCATAGCCGGCATGGAGCCATAACTTTCTGCAAACTCAGTCAGGAGAGCCGCTCCAGTAGGTGTACATAATTCCCCTTCTATGTCACCACCGTAAATCGGCGCTTTCTTAAGCAAAATTGCCGTGGCCGGAGCAGGAACCGGCAAAATACCGTGAGCACAGCGGACGCTTCCATATCCTGTACAGACGGGGGAAACCGTAACGCGTGGCCAGCCCAGACGTTCCATTAAAAAGCATACTGCCGTAATATCTGCTAAGGCATCCTTTGTTCCTAATTCATGGAAATGAATCTGATCCACCGGTACGCCATGAACTTCGCTTTCAGCCCGAGCCAGTTTGGAATAGATTGCCATAATTTTCGTCCGCACCTTAGGTGAAACTGCCATCATTCCCAGCTGATAGCTGATCTTTGCCAGAGTCATGGAATGATGCGAGCAATGTCCATGATCGCTCTGGTGGCAGTGATGTCCTTCTTCATTTCCGTGTTCATTATGACAAGGATCTGCATTACCATGCTCACAACAATTTCCTTCATTTACGTGAGCATTTTCAAAGCGGTGATTTTCATCAGAAGCCATTTGTTCTGAAGATATATTTTCTCCACATGAGCAGCCTTTTTCCTTGCAAGCATGCTCACCTTCTTCTCCTTCATCCGTCATTACACGGATATGACTTCCGATGATGCCGCATTTTGTCGATTTCTCTAAAATATATTCAACGCCGGGGATGCCAATGAGATTAAGTTCTTCCAGACAGTCCTCCGGATCATCGGTCAGTTCCAAAAGAGCTGCCGTAAGCATATCCCCTGCGGCTCCCATTCCACAATCAAGATAAAGTTCTTTCATTTTTAGTATTCCTTATCTACATATTTTGTATCTTTGTCAAAGATACTCGCAATTAACTTCGCTACGTGCTCACATAAAAATGGTACTACGTGCCTGGTGCTGAAATTGAAACCACCTAACGGCTGTGGTTTTTCTTATGTTTTATCGTCCTTTTTATTTCCTGCCGAACATTGCATTCATAGCCTTAATTTCACCTATCTGAAACATGATTAATGCGGCTGGCCGCTACGGCAGCGCCAAACCCATTATCAATATTGACTACGGTCACACCGCCGGCGCAGCTGTTGAGCATGGCTAAAAGCGCCGACAGGCCATTAAAGGATGCGCCATAGCCTACCGATGTGGGAACCGCTATAACCGAACAGGAAACCAGGCCGCCAATGACAGAAGCCAAAGCACCTTCCATGCCGGCCACGGTAATAATAACACTGGCACTCATTAAGGTATCCAAGTGATTGAGCAGGCGGTGGAGACCTGCTACTCCTACATCATAGAGGCGTTCCACTTCATTTCCCATTACTTCAGCCGTAAGGGCTGCCTCTTCCGCCACCGAAATATCCGAGGTACCGGCACAAGCCACCACAATTTTACCTATACCATCTGCCTTCGGCATCTCGCCGATAATGCCAATCCGTGCATCCTCATGGTATTTCATAGGATAGGCTCTTTCTATAACATCAGCCGCCTCTTTTGAAAGCCGTGTTATGAGAATATTATCCTGATGATGCTCTTTCATAGTCCGAATGATGCCCTTGATCTGCTCAGGCGTCTTTCCGGCACCATAGATCACTTCCGCACATCCCTGCCGTATTTTCCGATGAAGATCCACCTTGGCATAGCCAATATCCTCAAATGGTTTTTCTTTAAGATAAAGTTCTGCCTCTTCTATGCTCATAGAGCCATTTTGGACTGACTCCAGAAGCTTTTTTAAATCACGTTCCATATGTATTCCTAAACTTTTCTATTGTTTTATTTCAAAATCTGCCATAACTGATTTTAACAGATTTTCAAGACAATATAACCATTGCCACTTAAAAAGGCCAGTCTTTTCGACTGACCTTCTATAAATATACTCTATTTTTCGAGTCTATCCAGCAACATCTGATAATGTCTTTGTCCAATGTGCCTTCCTGCACGCTGTAATCCATCGATGCATTCCTTGACCTCATCAGCAGTAAGTTCACTAAATACTGCTTCCGGGATTAGCACTTTTCCTAACAACTTCTCTAATCATAATAGTAACTCATACTATAACCTTAGCATTTTCTCACGCGACCCATCAATGTGTGAGATTGCATATTTTCCCTTTCAAAACCACATAGAACACGCCTTACGATTTAGCAATCACCCTTTTACTGAAAAATTTTTCTCTGAATTTATTTTCAATAAAATTATTTATACACAAATTCAAGTTTAAATGGCTATCATCCCACGGTTAAAACCGTGGTTTTTCCCGCCCCAGAACGAATGTAAAAACTTTTAGACCGCAGAAAATCTTCCCACACAAAAACCGGCCCGTTTTCACGGACCGGTTTCTGCAACTATAACACTATTTACTATTCGAAAGGAGATTTATTTTGAGGAGAGGGTTTACATCATGCCGCCCATATTCTGACCCTGCGGTACTGCAGCAGCCGGTTCTTTGATGGTGCCGACAGCAGCTTCAGTTGTCAGGAGTGTAGCAGCAACGGAGTTAGCATTCTGAAGAGCAGAACGTGTAACCTTGACCGGATCCAGGATACCATCCTTAACCATATCAACATATTCATCCTTCAGAGCATTGTAGCCGATGCCATCAGCAGACTCGCGAACCTTATTGATGATAACGGAGCCTTCCTGACCTGCATTGTAAGAAATACGATACAGCGGAGCTTCCATAGCTTTCTGAATGATCTTGGCACCTGTCTTCTCATCGCCTTCCAGAGTATCGATAAGGGCATTCAGAGAATCAGCTGCATGGATGTAAGCAGAACCGCCGCCACCGATGATACCTTCAGCAACAGCTGCACGGGTAGCATTCAGGGCATCTTCCATACGGTACTTCTTATCCTTCATTTCGATTTCAGTCGGGGCACCAACACGGATGACAGCTACGCCGCCTGAAAGTTTAGCCAGACGTTCCTGAAGTTTTTCTTTATCATAATCAGATGTTGTATTAGCCAGCTGACCTTTGATCTGGTTGATACGGCCATCGATGTCTTCCTTCTTACCAGCACCGGAAACGATGGTGGTGTTATCTTTGTCAACCTTAACGGATTTAGCTTTACCAAGCATTGATGTATCAACATCTTTCATTTCAATGCCAAGTTCATCAGAGATAACAGTAGCACCTGTCAGGGCTGCGATATCTTTCAGCATTTCTTTTCTTCTGTCGCCATAGCCCGGAGCCTTAACAGCAACAGTATTCAGAGTGCCACGGAGTTTATTTACGATAAGGGTTGTAAGAGCTTCGCCTTCAACATCTTCAGCGATGATAAGAAGCTGAGCACCGGATTTAGCAATCGGATCAAGAACCGGCAGAAGGTCCTGAATATTAGTGATCTTCTTATCTGTAACAAGGATATACGGATCTTCCATATTAGCAACCATCTTTTCAGCATCGTTGCACATGTAAGCTGAGAGGTAACCTCTGTCGAACTGCATACCTTCAACGACATCCAGTTCTGTCTTCATGGTCTTGGATTCTTCGATAGTGATAACACCGTCATTGGAAACCTTTTCCATAGCATCGGCTACCATTGCACCGACTTCTTCATCACCTGAAGAAACAGCAGCAACACGAGCGATCTGAGCTTTGCTGTTAACCGGCTGGCTCATCTTCAGCAGTGATTCAACAGCTGCATCTGTAGCCTTCTGCATACCTTTACGCAGGATAATGGGGTTGGCACCAGCTTCCAGGTTCTTCATACCTTCATGAACCATAGCCTGAGCCAGAACGGTTGCAGTTGTTGTACCATCACCGGCTACATCGTTTGTCTTGGAAGCAACTTCTTTGATCAGCTGAGCGCCCATATTTTCGAAACGATCTTCCAGTTCAATCTCTTTTGCAATGGTAACACCATCGTTTGTAATAGTAGGAGCACCATAAGACTTATCAAGAACAACGTTACGTCCCTTGGGTCCAAGTGTTACTCTTACGGTATCAGCCAGTTTATCAACACCAGCCATCAGAGCCTTTCTGGCATCTGCTCCATATTTAATTTCTTTAGCCATAATAAAATACCTCCAATTTAATTACTTATCATCTGTCAAATGTCATATTAATCATTTGTATGTCTGAGCCTTTTGTTCCTATATAAAATGGAACTGCCGGCTCTTTATAATGAAAACCATCAAGCTTTCGGATTATCTATTAATCTTCTACGATTGCCAGAATATCAGACTGCTTTACGATGGTATATTTATCTTCACCAAGCTTAACTTCGGTTCCGGCATATTTTGAATAAATAACCTTCTGGCCAACTTTTACGATCATTTCAACTTCTTCGCCATCGATCTTGCCGCCCGGGCCTACTGCAATAACTTCAGCCTGCTGGGGTTTTTCCTGAGCTTTGCCCGGAAGTACGATACCGGATGCAGTGGTTTCTTCAGCTTCGATTTCTTTCAAAACAACTCTGTCTGTTAATGGAACTAATTTCATGTTTATATCCTCCTTACAAGAAGTATTTTTCGTTTTATTTGTTAGCACTCGATTTGCAAGAGTGCTAACATCTACGCATTAATATACTCCCGGTCTATAAACTTGTCAAGTTTTTTTTCCGGGAGTACATCAAATGTTTTAAGAATTTTTTCTCTAAATAATACTTGGATTTCTGCACACTTCGCATCTTCGCTTCGGTCGGTACTAAACGTATCCCACTATATCGCAATGCTCCTCAATCCTGGTATTATTTCAATTTTCCATACACTTCATCTGTAACCACTTCACACCATTCATTGGAAGTCTCTTCACCGGCTACTTCCACAGCCAGATGCGAGAACCAGCTATCCGGTGCTGCCCCATGCCAGTGCTTAACCTCGGCCGGAATATTAATGCAGTCTCCGGGCTTCATTTCGATGGCCTCTTTTCCTTCTTCCTGATAATAGCCCCGGCCGGCTACGCAAATGAGGATCTGACCACCGCCACTTTTTGCATGATGAATATGCCAGTTATTGCGGCATCCCGGTTCAAAAGTCACATTGAAAATGCCAATCTGAGAGGTTGAAACCGGAGCCAGGAAGCTTCTGCCTGTAAAATACTGGGCATAGCCATCATTGGGAGCACCGATAGGGAAGACCATTTCTTTGGCATGGGCCCGCATAGCCTCATCTTCATAGGGAAGGTCACCTTCCCCTACATTCCACACTTCTTTTGCCAGATTGAATACAGCCCATCCTTTTGGCCAGCCGGCATAAAATGCAGTATGGGTGATAATCGCTGCGATCTCCTTCTGTGTTACGCCATGGGCCTTAGCATTTTCCAAATGGAACTTCAAAGAGGAATCCGTAATCCCCTGGGACATAAGAGCCACTACCGTAATGATGCTTCTCGTTTTTAAGTCAAGGTCCTGATTATTCCAGTTTTCACCAAAAAGAACATCGTCATTATAATGGGCAAACTCCGGAGCAAATTCACCCAAAGCTTTTCTGCCTGCCGTCTGTACAATTTTAGCCATAATTTTATCCGCCTTTCTTTTTAATAAGAAATAGTTTTCATCTTCATTTCGTCTGAAATGCTTTTTAATGCATTGGCGTGCCTCTTTTCCGTGCATTTTCGCTCTATATTGTTAGAATAACACCTGAACCTTACTCCAGGGCAAGAGTTTTGTGCATTTTAATATAATTTTGCATTTCAGTTTAAACTTTGCAGATTTTCATAGATTTTGGATCCTTGAATCTTTCTATAACAATATGATGTTTGTTCAAAAGAAATTTGAACCTTTTGACCCTGATATCACAGTATGTTAAAATGGCGCATGAAACATGCTCACAAAAAAAAGAAATTAATTTCATATAGATAAATTGCTAAAACATTTCATCATTTGCGTTTTTCGATGCAATAAACACTTCAGGCATCCAGTTTCCGCAAAAAGATGTACCGAAAAGGAGTTTCCAAACTATGAATATATCGGAATTTGCTGAAAAAGCCGGTGTTTCCAAATCCGCCGTCAGCCGTTATTTTAACAACGGGTATCTCAGCGAAGACAAACGAAAGAAGATAGAGAATGCCATCGAAGAAACCGGCTATGCTCCCAGCTTTTCCGCCCATGCCATCAAAACCCGGGTAACCAAACTGGTTGGGGTCATTCTTCCTAAGCTCTCCAGTGAAAGCTGTGCCAGGATCACAGAAGGTATCAGCCAGATCATGTATGAGCAGGGCTACCAGATTCTCCTGGTCAATACAGCAAACGATTATCATAAAGAAATCGAATATCTGGAACTTTTCAGACAAAACCGGGTAGACGGTGTCATTTTCCTGGCCAGTATTTTCACGGATATGCACAAAAGTATTCTTAATAAAATGCATATTCCCGTGGTTATCGTAGGCCAGCAGTTCCGGGGAGCCAGCTGTGTGTGCCATGATGATTTTGGTGCTGCCTATGCCCTGACAGATCTGATGCTGAAAAAAGGTTCCCTTCGTCCCGCCTATATTGGCGTTCTTGAAGAAGATAAGGCTGCCGGCGAAGACCGTCATGAAGGCTATTTAAAAGCCCTTGCAGATCACAGCATAAAGCCGGAAAAGAAATTCAGCACAATAGCCGAATTTAATATCGACTCCGGTTATACCTGTGCCAGAAAGATATTTTCAGGAGACGAAAAACCGGATGCCGTCTTTTGTGCCACGGATAATATTGCAGCCGGTGCCATGCTGTACTGCCGTGAACAGGGGCTTAGAATCCCGGAAGATGTGATGATCTGCGGTGTGGGTGATAACAAGATCGGAGCCATCGCTGCCGTTCCTCTCACATCTGCCAGACTTCATTACAAATCAGCCGGCATGGAAGCAGCCCAGATGCTGCTGCAAGCCATTGGCAATAAAAATACGGTACCAAAAATCATGAAACTGGACTATGAAATCGTAGAGCGGGAGTCCACCAATCGGAAGCAGTAAAGGCGGATTCAATCCTGCCGAGTTCAAAACACGACTTCATAACCGTAGAATACATGCTCAGCTTGGATTCTATCGAGTTGCCATAAGCAAATATACTATGAATATCCCGGATATAAAGAGTCAACCCATCAAAAAATAGGGGCTGGCTCTTTCATTTTAATATGAAACTGTATGAAACCTGTTATATGGCACATATTCTTTTATAAGATGTTGCCAATGGACAGATGCACTATAATTGCGGTATTATCCTATCATCAAATGAAATCGGTTTCACAAGAATTGTGAAACAAGAAAAGAGAGGGATTGAAATCATATGGATTACAGAAAGACAGCACACGAAATTCTTTCTGCAATAGGCGGAAAGAGCAATCTGGCCAGTGCCGCCCATTGTGCCACAAGACTTCGCCTTGTCATTGCCGACAATGCTAAGATCAACAAAACGAAGCTGGAAAATGTTGACGGTGTCAAAGGTGTATTTGAAGCCGCCGGCCAGCTCCAGATCATTATCGGAACCGGAACGGTTAACAAAGTTTATGATGAATTTATCGCTGAAGCCGGCATCGAAGCAGCTTCCAAAGAAGATGTTAAGAAAGCAGCTGCCGCCAAAGCCCCCTGGTATAAACGGGCTATCAAGAATCTTGGCGATATCTTCGTTCCTATCATTCCTGCCATCGTAGCAACAGGTCTTTTGAATGGTCTTCTCGGCGGTCTTGTTCAGGTTTATCCGGACATGGCTTCCTCCCAGATTTATGAGCTTTTAAATATTTTTTCAAATACAGCCCTGACATTCCTGCCCATCCTCATCGCTATTTCCGCAGCCAAAATCTTCGGTGGAAATCAGTTCCTGGGTGCCGTCATTGGTATGATCATGATTCATCCGAACCTGGTCAATGCCTGGTCCGTCGCCAGCGGTGCTGAAACGGAAACCCTCTGGTCCTGGTTCGGTGTATGGAACATCCAGAACTCCGGTTATCAGGGTCACGTCATCCCGGTCATCCTTTCCGTATGGCTCATGTCTGCCATTGAAAAGAAGCTTCACAAAGTTGTACCGGAAATGCTGGATCTCTTCGTTACACCTCTTGTCTCTGTCCTGGTAGCAGGCTTCTGCTCTCTGACACTGATCGGTCCGGTCTTTGCTCAGGTTGAAACATGGGTACTCAGTGGTGCACAGGCCCTCATCGCTATTCCTTTTGGTATCGGTGCTTTCATCATGGGTGGTGTGTACGCTCCTACCGTTGTAGCCGGTGTCCATCATATGTACAATGCCATTGAAATGATGATGCTGGCCGATAATGGTATGAATACCTGGATGCCTATCGCTACAGCCGCTAACGTCGCTCAGGGTGCTGCAGCCCTGGCCGTTGCTTTAAAGACCAAAAACAGAAAGACCAAAGCTATGGCTCTTCCGGCTTC
>CAVDGK010000057.1:0-9234 GCA_963607995.1 Oscillospiraceae bacterium
AGATCCTTCGCCGCCCATTGTCAGGACAATATTAGCCTTGGGGAATTTATCAAGGAGTTTTTCGGCAACGCTTTCCCAGGATTCTTTTTCCCCTTTCTCTTCTCCCAAAATCTGTGCCGCTTCGATTTCATTTAAAATGAAATAATCAACGACTTCCAGCGGAAGTGCCAGAATCTTTTCATTCATAGGTGATGGGTTCAGGATAATGATCATGCCTCTTTCATGAGCTTTTTCGACGATATAGGTAAGCTCATTAATTTCATTTTGCAGAACAATGTAATCCCCCTTCTCAAAATGACTCAGCACCTCATCCACCTGAGATTTACTCATCGCCTGATTAGCTCCGCCATAGAGGAGAATGCAATTATCGCCGCTTTTGTCATTCTGGATAATGGCATGGCCGGTTTTTTCATCCTTCAAAATCTTCACATAATCTGTATTGGCTCCTGATAACTTCAGCATATCCAGCAGAAAAAGCCCGTCTTCTCCGATGGCTCCTGCATGATATACCTCACAGCCTGCTTTCGCCAGTGCAACAGACTGGTTCAGCCCTTTACCCCCGCCAAAGACATGAAGAGCGTCGGATGAAAGGGTCTCGCCTTTTTTGACAAAATGGTCTACTTTGTAAGTGTAATCAATGTTTAAAGATCCGAAACATAATACTTTCATCGCGGTCCTCCTTCTATAATCATTACCTGTAACACCCACACAATCAAATTCGCAAGCGTGCGGTGGCTATTGTCAAGACTTACTCGCAAGTCGTGACTTTGCACCTTCCTGCCAGCAAAGCCACCTTCCTTAACTGTAATATTACCATTTGGCACAGCTATATCAACCGATTCCAAAAAATGTCTCGCTTTTTTGCTTCAACTTTTTTTCTTTTTTTATACCCTCGCCTGAATGACTCGTATAAATATATGTAAAACAAAACAGCATTTCCTTGGAAGAATTACTTTTAATGACGATGGATATTTTAGTGAATTTCATACTGAAGCTCCATTAAATTATAATTGGGCCAGCATAAATCAAATTGTACGCAGAATTTATCCTTACGTGATCTGCGTTGATGCATCCGGTCCGAAAGGGTTTTTCAGTGGATCCGAACATCTTCACTTTACTGATGAGTCTAATGATATCTATGATCTTTCTATTTGGCTCAGTGGAGAATATGGACACCATGTAGCTTACAATAGTGAGAAACCTAACATCGTCAAGATCAGTTGGAATTCATAACCTTTTTTAAATGACTTTAATTTGATCGAAATGCCAAAGCATCAGACCAAATTTACCATACAACGTAAATAATAATTCCCTCTCCTCTAAAAACGCCCCGGATGCCAATTTCCGGGACGTTGCTTTATGCCATTTTATCTATTGCGTGATATAATGCAGCTCGGAAGAACCTGCAAAAATATTATCTGATAAAAGAGCCATAAAATGATTCACCTTGCGATTACTGGTTCCGTGAAACAGTTTTTGCAGCTTATCGGCGATTACGAAATAAGCAACCATAAACGATACATTTTTGCATCAGCAATTAGACGTCTGAAATAAGAAATATGGAGGAAAACCCTTGAAAAAACTTATATCAATAATGGCCAGCCTTGCCATTATATTATCTTTATGTTCCTGTGGAAAAAACGAAAGCTCCACAAAAAATACAACTTCTTCCCAAATCAATTACCAATATTTATCTGCACAGGAATGTGCGGACACCTTAAGGGGCCTTGATTCTTATTATGATGGCATCAGTCAGAAATGTCTGGACTTCTTTATGCAGGAAAAAGATGCGAATATCGATCAGTATGTCGAATATTCCGCTGAACAGGCCCGGAATTTTTCAGATGACGAAAAAGCTCTCCTGGATAAAACCATCAAAGCCATCGAAACAAAGCTTGATAATGCCGGCATGTATATACCGGAAATCGGAACCATTTCCTTTGCCAAAACCACCATGAAGGAAGCCTCCGGTGCCGGTGGCTATACCCATGGAACAACCATCTTTCTCTCTGAAGCTGTTCTGACCACGTGGCTTACCAACGAAGATTCCTACGCAAATTCCGCTGAAGAACTTGTCGCTCATGAAATATTTCACTGTCTGACCCGTAATGATGCTGATTTCCGTAAGGCTATGTATGGCATAATCAATTTCACCGTAGCCGATAAAGAATTTGATATCCCGGAATCTGTTCATGCTCAGATGATCTCCAATCCGGATGTGGCACATCACGACAGCTATGCCACCTTCACGATAAATGGTGAAAAAAAGGATTGCTATCTCGTCTTCCTGTCCAGTAATGCCTTTGAAAACCCTGGGGACAGTTTCTTTGACAGCATGTACACAGGCCTTGTGGATATTACGGACGGAACCCTCTACAGTTATACGGATGCCTCGGATTTCAATGATATTATGGGTGAAAATACCGATTATTGTGAAGATCCGGAAGAATGCATGGCTACAAATTTCAGCTATGCCGTGGTCTTTGGAACGGATGGCAAGGACAGTCAGGGTTATAAAACCCCTGAAATCATTCAGAAGATTACTGACTATCTGGCAGCATAATGCCACAGTGATGTAATGCTGCACCCAGCGACGATCTTATACGTTGCCTGGAGAGTGAACCTTACGCTTTTTGTATCCATAATTTCTCTCCTCATTAATGCCATTGCAGCATGACAGCAATGGCATTCTACCGTTTGCACTATGGATAATTCTTTTATAATTGCAACAACATCCCATCAATTACAAATTCAAACAGAAAGGAAAAGTGTTATGAGTCAAATCTTATCTTTTTCGTGTGACTATATGGAGGGTGCCCATCCGCAAATTCTTCAACGCCTTGCAGAAACAAATTGATCTTACATTAGCAGACCTTGCTGCACTATGCGATGTGTTCTATATTGGCGGAACCAAATGCGGGGCTTTGTTTGGTGAAGCTGTAGTTATCCCGAATGCTGAAACGATTCCCCACTTTTTCACAATTATCAAACAACACGAAACATTGCTCGCCAAGGGGCGTCTGCTTGGAATCCAGTTTGATGAATTATTTACAGACCATTTATATGAAAAAATCGGAAGATATTGAGGCACTGAAAACGATATAACCTTTTCCATCTGTCCTCAAAGTACCGGCTCAACATCATATCCAATGACCCGAACATGACTGCCTTACTCAGGTCTTGCGTAAACTAAAACAGGACTGTCGTTTTAGGCGACAGCCCTGCTTTATATTTTTTCTTATTATGAATTCCAGCTAATCTTTGCAATGTCTGGACTACAACTGCCATATGCTACTTTATGTTCTTTTTTTGCGTGAAGCCAAACAGAGAGGTCGTATGTATCGTTGGATTTATCTGTAAAGTGAAGATGTCCTGCTCCACTAAGTAACCCCTTCGGTCCTCTGCCATTAACGACAGCAACATAATCAAAAAGAACCTGCTGATATCCTCCACTCAAATTTTCGCAATCAGCTATATACTTGGAGTAATAACTGTCAATATAGCCGCCATCATTAAAAGTAATGATCTCTTTCAACGGAACTCCGGCGATGGATGTTAACTTATCATTTTCTGTAAATTGCCTATTGAGTTCAATGTAGCCGCTTCCATCAGCATTAATATGAGCTGTGGCATTCTTATCTGAAATAACACGTTCTTCAGCGGCCTGTACTTTCTTTGTTGAAAATACGGTAACTGATCCAACGGCTACGGCTGCGATAGCAATGGCTGCGATGACTTTTGTAAATATTTTTTTCATAATAGTATTCTCCCTAAATGATCTTTTTTAATGTGTTATTGCTTTGTTCTTATTTATACGAGTCCTTTCGGAGGGAAGTTAAAGATTTTCCATCATTTTCTTTCATAACGCGTCCTTCTTTATTTCACATTTCATCATTGCGAGCAAGTAATTTTCTATATTTATTTTATCTGCTGACTGTACAATAAAAAGGATAAGTTTACCAGAATCCTAGATTTTCTCCGAAATTTTCTCAATTATTAGTCCTCCCCAGAACACCTTTCGTATAAATAAGTACAAAGCGGTAACGCAAAAACAAAATTAAAAATAAGAAATCACTTATACATGGAGGATTACATTATGACTACAGCAAGAGCAGAACTTAAGGATATGGATTTAAACAAAATCTCTGGTGGTATGGTTTTTGACGCAAAAAATTGTACAGTTTCAGCGACTAAAGATTCACAGCGTTATACAGGCACATCAGGAGAAGCCCTATTAGCATTTACTGCTATGTGTTTCATAAGATATATTCCTGGCATAATCGACATAGATGCAAGTGATACTTTCAATGCCATGACTGATGAAGAAAAAATTCAGCTTGGCGTCAAAGCAGGGCTGCTAAAAGCAGTATAAAGGCTAAGTTTTTTCTGACAGACAAAACGCAAGACAGATGCACACATAAAATTTAAAAATTTCTCTCCCTCTTTTAAAACAGCTCCGGAAATGTAATGTTTCCGGAGCTGTTTTTTTCCTTTGATCATTTTGATATTGCTTAGAAAAAAGCTGTTACGGATTCGAACTATTTTTAGATTGGATATTTCGCTTTTCACCTTATAATTCAGATTTCCATCCCTCTTAAAACAACTTCGAAAATGCAATATTTCCGGAGCTGCTTTTATTTTTTTAGAATTTATTATCCCTCCCATCATTCTGCTTCCTATAAATAAGCATCAAGAACAACACAGCAAAATAAAATCACAACAGTTAATTTTGCTAAATAAAAACAAAAACAGAAATCAGGAGGATTTACATTATGATGAACAAGAAAGTAGAAACAAATGAAGAAATGCTGAACGAGGTTAACGGCGGAGGATTTCCTTGTGTTCTAGGAGAAACTATTATCGCTGAAACGGAAAATGGCCAGGCTAGCGATTGCATTTTTAATAAAGCTATTTGGCTCGGATAAATATTTGTTTGAGCTTGAATTCAAATACATTAAATCTCCATCAACATAAAATATCTCCATCATTTCAAAAGAGAATGACAGAGATATTTCGCTTTGTTTATTCTTGTAGCAACCAATCGGCTATATCATGGATTTCGATTCCTTCATAACTATATTTTTGATGTTTGGTTCTGGCAATAATCATTTTCGGATAAGCATCTCGGAGCTGAAGCAGAGGAAAGCATTCTCTCTCTAATGTTTCCTGCTCGGAAATGTTGTCGCTGACCTGAATATAAATCTTCTCGCTGCCTCTCTGAGCAACAAAGTCATTTTCTCCATAAATGACATCTCAACAGCAAAGGTTGGTAAACTAAAAAAAAGCACCCTCACGCCAGCTAATTTCTGCTAACACTCAGGTGCTCCAATTTCCCGTCTCCGAGAGGATTTGAACCTCCGACCCCTCGCTTAGGAGGCGAGTGCTCTATCCAGCTGAGCTACGAAGACATTTTTACGATCTTTTCAGACCGTAAAGCATTATATCATACTTTTTCATTAAAGAGAACCTGTCCCTGAAGCCAGATTCTTCCTCTGAAACGGCGTCCAACAGCAGGCTCGCCAAAAAGATCCTCAGAATTAATGCAAATATTAAACTTCATATCGTTGCATTCCACCATCATCTGATATAATTTTTCACCAGTAATGGAATTCAACGTCTTTTCGCAACTGCGAATCGTTCCCAACAGATTATATTGATCACATTCAACACCACAGGGAATAAATGAAGTTTCAACAATGGACAGAAGATCCTCTCTCTCAACGCGACGGGAAAGCATATTGTATACATCCGCATCTTCCATTGTAAGAGAGTCAATGGCATCCTGATCACCATCTTTGGCTGCATTGAGCAGTTTCTTGTGCCGGATTGCAGCCTCATGGCGCTTCTGCTCGATTCCCTTTCGTTCATAGAGTGGCAGAAGAACAGCTCCACCTGCCGCAATACCGGACAAGATAATATCTTTTTTACCTTTTCTGAAATCTCCCGTTTCGATACACTTCCGGAATTCACCCATATTTGAAAGATAAAATATCATGGTAATGCCCATACGGGAATCATCACAGGCAGCCGAATAAGCATCTTTTGCACATTGTCTTTCAATATTAACATGCGCATGTAAACTGACCTGCTCACCCTGATAAAAAGGAAATGTATATTCAGGATGAAAATCTCCAATATCATCAAGTTCTCCCACCACAGCCAAGCCGCAGTTTTTTGCATAAAACTTAGAATATTCAGCAAGAAGACGTCCGTCAGCACTATGAAAGATAGTTTTCCGGCTATAATGCTCAGTAACCTCTTCTGTTAAATGCTCAAGCATGCTCAGACTTCTGATATTTGAAAATCCAACTCCAGATAAATATGCGTGCATTCTAAACCTTTCAAAATCACATCATTTCTTTGGTACAAGCTTTTCCTTGCCGCCCATATACATTCTCAATGCTTCCGGGATACGAACACTGCCATCAGCCTGAAGGTTATTTTCAAGGAAAGCAATGAGCATACGAGGCGGTGCAACCACCGTATTATTCAAGGTATGAGCAAGATATTTGCCATCTTTACCGTTAACACGAATCTTCAGACGACGAGCCTGAGCATCACTAAGATTTGAGCATGAACCGACTTCAAAATACTTCTTCTGTCTCGGAGACCATGCTTCAACGTCGACTGACTTAACCTTAAGATCAGCCAAGTCACCTGAGCAGCATTCCAGTGTACGAACCGGAATATCCATTGAACGGAAAAGATCAACGGTATTCTGCCACAGCTTATCAAACCACATCGGGCTTTCTTCCGGCTTGCAGACAACGATCATTTCCTGCTTTTCAAACTGATGGATACGGTAAACACCTCTCTCTTCAATGCCGTGAGCACCTTTTTCCTTACGGAAGCAGGGTGAATAGCTGGTTAATGTCAATGGAAGCTTTTCTTCCGGAATGATCTGATCAATAAATTTACCGATCATACTATGCTCAGATGTACCGATAAGATAAAGATCTTCACCTTCAATCTTGTACATCATGGCATCCATTTCCTCGAAACTCATAACGCCTGTTACCACGCTGCTGCGGATCATGAAAGGCGGTACACAATATGTAAATCCACGATCAATCATAAAATCACGAGCATAGGCAAGTACTGCGGAATGAAGACGAGCAATATCTCCCATAAGATAATAGAAACCATTTCCGGCTACACGTCCTGCAGCATCCATATCGATACCATCAAATGATTCCATAATTTCTGTATGATAAGGGATTTCAAAATCCGGCACAACCGGTTCACCAAATTTTTCAACTTCAACATTGCAGCTGTCATCCGGACCAATGGGAACTGACGGATCAATAATATTAGGAATAAGCATCATACGGCTTTTCAATTCTTCAGCCACTTTATTTCCTTCAGCTGTCAGTTCATCAATCTTGGCGCCATCCTGAGCGATCTCGTCTTTAACCGCCTGGGCTTCTTCTTTCTTTCCCTGAGCCATAAGCTTACCGATTTCTTTGGAAACCTTATTTTTCTTAGCACGAAGAGCCTCAACTTCACCGATAATATCACGGTTTTTCTTATCAAGTTCCAGAATTTCATCTACAAGCGGCAGCTTTTTATCCTGAAATTTCTTTTTAATATTCTCTTTTACTAAATCCGGGTTTTCTCTGATAATCTTAATATCGATCATAATAATTTCTCCATTTTATATTTTAATTTACATAACTCTTGTAAATTAATTCAAATCCAAATTTGCATTACTATTTATTGCCAATTAAAGTTGATTTATTCAAATTCGAAGAATTATGTTAATTAGCTTATTGGTTATTAAATGTTTTCTCTTTTGTATTTTGCTATAATGTCTTCTTCAGAACCAAAGCTTTCTGCCTTTTGAAGAGCTTTTATCTCTTCTTTGCTTAAAGCAATATAGGACTCACCATTTACGATTTCTTTAATATAAAGGAAGCAGTTTTCCTTACTGTGAACAGCATTTAAAACGATTCCTGTATTGTTTTTATCCAGCAAAGCCAGGACAAAAGAAAGCTTTCCACCGACATCATTGAAAGCATCGTACTTTTCCACACCATACTTTGACAAACTTCGATTCTGAACCACATGCAAAAGCTTCATATCCACTTCCTGTTCATCCTGAATCTCTTCTATTTTGTCAATAATCTTGATTTCGGACTTAAATTTCTGTTCCAGCGACGCTCCATCCATCCCCTTCATAAAGGATTTGTACTGTTTTTGCATTCTTTTCATCTCTTTTGAAAAGAACATCATGAGAATGATCAGGATAACAGCAATAATCATAAGAAGAATAAGGATAAAACTCACGTCTATACCTAAATTTTCAAATAAATTACTCATATTCCTCTTTTTTCTATTTTCAGTTTTTAGCGTTCAGCAGCATCTCATAAATTCTTTCAAGGTCTTCATTTGAATAATATTCAATCTCAATGACACCTTTTTTCTTCGTTTTTTGATTAATCGCGACCTTTGTTCCAAGAACATCTTTTAATTTATCAGACAAAGCAGAAATCACTGCTTCCCATTGGGGATCAGCCTTTTTCTTCACTGTTGCAGCTGCTTTGCCATAATTTTTTACCATTTGTTCGGTCTGACGGACACTAAGATGATTCTTAACAATCTGTTGTGCCAGGTTAAACTGCTCATCTGAATCCAAAATACCGAGAAGTGCACGGGCATGACCTTCAGAAATCTTATTTTCCTTTACCATTTCCTGCACACGGCTATCCAACTTAAGAAGTCGCATTGAATTTGCGACAGCAGCTCTGGATTTGGATACCTTTTTTGCCACTTCTTCCTGATTTAGATCAAAATCATCCATAAGCCTTTTATAAGCTGAAGCTTCTTCGATTGCATTCAAATCTTCTCTTTGAATATTCTCAATCAAAGCAATTTCAGCAGCTTCCTGAGAGTTATAATCACGAATCAGAACAGGTACTTCCTTAAGTCCTGCCTCTTTTGCCGCTCTCCACCGTCTTTCACCGGCAATTATTTCGTAATGATCCTCCTTTTTTTGAACGATCAGAGGTGTTATAACACCAAACTGACGAATAGAATCTGCAAGTTCTGATACTGATTCGTCAACAAAGGTTTTTCTAGGCTGTTCCCGGTTCGGTTCAACCAGTGAAATGCGAACTGTTGCCTCACCGGAATCAGGAAGATCATTTTTCTTCGCTGTTGCTTCTTTTTTCTCCGGTTGTGTAATTTTTTTTACTTCAACTGGCTTCTTTTCAGCCAATTTTGCCTGTTCCTTTA
>CAVDGK010000058.1:0-9156 GCA_963607995.1 Oscillospiraceae bacterium
TCTTACCACTACCGACAGCAATATGGGTGATGAGCAGACCATGGTTTTAAATGCATCCATTCCCAAGCTGGCAGATGGAAGAAAGATAGAAACTTTTGCTATTGATGATGAAATGGATGAGGGACTTTCTTTTGTGTCACTGGATAAAGTAACTCTTGGTACAGGAGAATGGAATACAGAAGGCAATGAAACCCTGACATCTGCAGATTATACGGTGACATCTACCGATTCTCATCATTTTACTCTGACACTGACGGCGAGTGGTCTTGAAAAAATAAACACCGCCGGGACGGCCCTCTCTCTCTACGTATTCTATACAACCTCCCTCAATCATAAGGCTGCCATCGGTACCGACATGTCTCAAAATAAACCGGTGCTTCGCATTGGAGCAGATCACGCAAAAGTTGTCAGTGTCCAGGGAAATAAGGTTTCTGTGGCAACTTATGAAATCGACCTGACAAAGACGGCAGGCAAAACCGGCATTGATTTAAGTGAAACCGTTTTTCAAGTAAAAGAAGGTGAACAGGTTATTTCCTTTGTTAAGGAAAACGATGGGCTTTACCACCGGGCCGATGGGGATGAGATTAAGAATGAAGCAACTATCCAGGTGACGAATGAAATATCACCAGATGAAAATGGCCTCCTTAAGATTAAGGGCATGGACGAAGGCGAATATTTAATTACGGAAATAAAGACACCATCCGGCTTTAATTTGCTTCGGGATGAATTGACTTTAAAGATAGAGGCTCCTTCAAAAGTGGATGGCAGCATCCAAAAAGCGACTCTGTCTTCCGGTCAGGAAGATGCTGAAGAAATCGGCAATGACAAGAACCTCTCCGACGGTATCGTGGACCTGACCATTAAAAATACATCAGCCATCAGTACCCCTCATACAGGCGGCAGCGGTATTTATCTCTATGTATTGATGGGTTGTGCCGTGATGGCAGGATCTTCTTTCCTGTTCCATAAAAGAAGAAATCGAAAAGAAGTTTAGAGTTAAGCAGGCACTAAACTTAATTTGGTCAAAAGGTTGGGAGTTGGCTGACTTTGCAAGAAGAACGGGGCTACCCTCGAACTGGCAGATAAGCATGTTCACAGACAGGATATGAAATGAAGAGGTTTAAGAATAACAGATTTTCCATCATGCTTGTATTAACTTCTTTTCTTGCGACTCTTGGTTACAGTATTTTGATTTATCCATCTGTCGCCGGTATGCTCAGCGAAGATAAGGGGAGCGATGCGACGGAAGATTATCAGAATTATTATGAGTCTCTTTCTGAGCAGGAAAATGAGCAGGAAAAGGAAGAAGCTATAGCTTACAACGAAAAACTTTTTAAGGCACAGAAAAAGGAACCATACCATTATCAGGGCGCCGAGGCAACGGATGAAGAATACGAAAATATTTTAAAGGATAATGGTGTCCTTTGCCTGTTGGAAATTCCCTCAATCAATCTTTATCTGCCTGTCTCTCATGGAACCGGTGACAGGGAAATGCAATATGAGGCCGGCCATTTCTATGGAACATCCCTGCCTGTTGGAGGTGAAAATACCCATGCCGGTATAGCGGCTCATTCAGCTCTTTCATCAGCTTCTCTTTTTACAGATCTTGAAAAGGTAGAGAAGGGTGATTTTTTTTATATCCATGTTTTAAATGAAATTCATACTTACCAGGTGGACCAGATCCTAACGGTGCTGCCGGAAGAGGCAGATGAGCATCTGCAGATTGTAGAAGGAAAGGATATGATTACCCTTTATACCTGCACGCCTTATGGCATTAATTCCCACCGTCTTTTGGTAAGGGGAAACCGAGTCATGGAAGATGAAGAAGCAGATGAGATGGTAACTCTAAAAAGTGAAGACAGTGCACAAAATAACAGATTGGGGATGGCCTTTCTTTTAGCAGCCGGTCCATTTTTGATCAGTTATCTTTATGAAAAAAGGAGATAAGGATGAGTCGAAAAATAAAAACAATGACTCTGGCAGCCATGGCATTCATCTGCCTCATGCTCTTTGCCCTGACAGCCCGGGCAGAGGAAGTGGAAGAAGAAAAGGCAGTAGTGGAAGTGGAGACTTCTCAGGCAGAAAGAGCAGAAGAGAAAGACAAAGCGACGGAGTCAGAAGAAACTTTTGAATCAGAAGAAACGGTTGAGTCAGACAAAATGATTGAGATAGAAGAATCAGTCGAGTCAGATAAGAAGTTGGAGACGTCTAAAACAGATGAAAAGACATCCAATGGAGAGCAGGAAGATACTGATAAAAGCGGAGCTGTCAAAATTAATTATGTTTTTGGAACAGATGGGAAGGAAAAAATAAGTGGGGCTGCTTTCCGTCTTTATTATCTGGCATCTCTTTCATCTGATGGGAGTTACAGTCTTTTGGGAGATTTGGATACCCTTAAAAAGGGCAAAAATATCACCGGTGAGATAGCGAATGCCTGGAATATGGAAAAAATACAGGTTTACATAAATGACAACCAGACATTTGAACATATGGATGGAAAAACCGGTGAAGACGGCATTCTTATATTTAATGGACTCAATCAGGGGCTTTATTTTTGTGAGGAAACGGAAGCAGCAGAAGGATACGAAGTTTCACAACCTCTTCTTTTAGCTGTGCCCTATACGCTTGAGAAAGGGGATAAGTCTTATTGGCAGTGGAGTGTGGATGTGTGGCCGAAAGCCTGTAAAAGTGAAGAAAAAAGTCAGTCCAAAAAAGAATCAGTTGTAACAAGCACCAGGAAAAGTTCAGTCAAAACAGGAGATGAAAGCAGAGGGGGATTTTATTTTTGCCTCTTACTGGTCTGCCTTGGAATGGGGCTTTTTGGATATTTTATGGGGCGTCGGCGTTAAACATATTTATGTACAACAGAGGAAATCGATATGAAAAAAGAAAAAAGGCAGGAAAGAGGCAGGAACCTGACAAGAATTATGGCGGTCATTATTTCTTTTCAGATTCTTTTCACGGCAATGCCGCTTAATTCGGTATGGGCTGCATCGGCTATAGAGTCGAAAGAATCAGCTGCGGCAGTGTTCATGGAAGAAAGTGAGGCGGATAGTGAATCCCAGAATCAGGATGATGTAAAAAACGAAAATGCCGGAAAAGAGGACGACAAAAATTATGAAAGCGGAGATGGAGAATCAGAAGAGGAAGAGCCGAAAGAAGAATCTAAAGACGATGAAACCGAAGATGATGGAATTTCAAATGAGGAAATAGAAGATAAAGACTCCGAAAATGTCGAAATAACAGATGATGTCACCCAGGAAACAGATAGTGACATAGCCAATGACTTGATCAGTACAGTCGCAGAAAATGATGATGACCTTCCGGATCAGAGTATGTATGTTCTAAAGTGTGCAGCAAATACAGATTATGTCCTGGCTACAAAAAATGGCAGTATTGCCAGTGGAACAGCTATTGTCACCCGGAAAGCAAATGGAAATGATGTCCAGGCCTGGATCATCCGGAAAGTTTCCGGAAATTATGTTTACATAAAAAATGCTTTGAATGGTTATGCAACAGACACTCAGCGACCTACCATAACCTGGACGTCAGGCACATCTCTGTCAATTCAGGCTGGGTGGTATATGACAGAAACTAATGAAAATCAGCTTTTCCTGCCGGTGCTTAATGATGATGGAACCTATACTTTTATTCATAAAAATACAGGTCTTGCCCTTGATGTATTAAATGGTGTTCCCGGAGAGGGAACGACGGTCCAGCTTCATAAAGCAAACGGAACAGCTGCTCAGAAATTTTATCTTGATAATCTGAAGACCCATGAGATTTTTTATACAGAAACCAGTCAGACGTCTTCTGAAAATTTGGGCAGCAATACTTTATCCATCCTTAATTTAAACAGTACATCTCTTGAGCAGAACAGTTTGTCCACCGCTCAAAGTCTGAAAAATATCTCCTTCGGGAATGGTGTAACGGTAAGCGCAACTGAGGCCTTTTCCAACAAATCTAACTGGGCCTTGGCTGCAGATGGAACTTCCCTCCTTCCTATGTACAAGGTCACCATGTCAGCTCAAAGCTATGGCTCAGAGAATGAATATGTGGAGGTGACCTATCCTCTGGCTGGAACGTATTTTAATGGAAGTAAAACTATAAAGGTAGGGGCAAGGGTACATTTTAGCAATATTCGGCCGGCCAATTCCCTAAGTCAGACCTATGATTCAACTTCTTCTCCTACAGCTGATGGCAATAAATATCTTCTTATTGGCACTAATCTTTTCAGCGGCTTTTGGTACAACAATATCGAAGCCATGGATATGAAAGTGACTTTCTTTGATGCATCCACCGGTGAAAATCTGGTGCTTAAGGATGCATACATGACCTTTAATTCTCTGGGAAATACGAAAAATCCGGAAAATCAGGGGACAGGCGTTGATATTGCCGTTTCTTCTACAGATGGATATGGCGAATTTGTAGGATTAAAAGGAAAAAAATGCATCGGTTATGTTTCCGGCCAGTTGGGAAATGGTTCATCCGGTGAAAATGAAGCCGTAACCAATATTGTATCTATGGACCTGGAAATTTGGGCTCCATATGCCGCAAGTAATGAAAATTATGGCGTGGAATCTGTCTTTGTAGGCCAGTCCCGTTTATATCCGGGAACTTCTGATCAAAAGCAGGCGTCCTGGACTGATTCTCTTGGAGGTACAAATTTTATGAGGGAGAGCATATCCCTTCCTTTAAGTACGGAATCAGAAAGTACCACGTTTATTATCGGCAGTCTTAAAGGTGAGGCCTGGAATTCATTTTCATCCGTTCCGATTTATGGCAATGTAGAAAATCCGATTAAGTCAATTACTGCTTCTTCCGGCAAAGTGGCAAAATATGATGCCCAGGCCGCTGTGGTTTCAAAAGATGATGGAAAAGTCACTTTTCATATTGAACAGGCTGTGCCTCAGATCGGACGGGAAACAGGGGAGGCACTGGAATACCTGAAAGTTGTGGATGAGATTGAAGAGGGTTTGACCATTGAAGAGGCCTGGGTCGAAGATGATCTTCCCTGGAATGTGACTATTGAAGGGCAGAAAGTAACATTTACCTATACCGGTGATTATCGGGAAATCATGGATGATGGAAATGGGTCCATTGCCGATGCTGCGGAGAAAATTTTGGGAAAATTCAATATTCGGGCAGCTGTTAATGAGAAGGCAGAGGGGACGACCATGGTTAATTTGGCTCACACTTTGTGGAAGATGAAGTCTCATGATGAAAATGATAACCCTTCCAATGAAGTAAGAGTAACACCGGTAAAATACGAAGTCCCGGTTTTAAATGCCGGAGGCGGTGGATATACGATCTTTTTTGTGGCTGCTTTCATTCTATTGCTTTGCAGTTTGGGGATAATCATAAAAAAACGAAGGCCTCCTATTTAGGCTGAGTCTGCTAAAAATAGGTTGAATATGGATAACTGAAAATGATTTGTAGCTGAAAAAATTAAGCCGGCTTTAAAGGTTAATGATGGTGCGTTTAACCGGCAGCGGATTTCAATCCAGCTGCCTTTCTTTCATTTTTTCTCTAAGAAAGTTTTATTAAAAGCTTTTACACTGGAATTTGTCAGCAAAAACAAGTATGATAACGTGGGGCTAAATATAGAATATACTTATTAGAGAAGAGAAATTGAATGTCAAAGAAAAATTATGAAGAATTAAACGAAGAAATCATTAACACCATGCTGGAAAATGAGGAAGTTAAGGTACCGTCTGCTGAATCGACGACACTTGACGAAAATGAAAACAAGGATACGGATGGGGAAGTGAATCTGTCCCAGACAGAAGATAAAAAGACTTCTGAGAGTGCAGCCGAAAATAAAGATGGCGAAACCTTCGAAGAATCCTATTCAGAGGGGTCACTGGATGCTCTTGGTATAGACAGCCGTATCCTTCGGGCTGTTCGGGATATGGGATTTGACAGTGCATCCCCCATCCAGGAAAAGGCAATTCCTGTAGAATTGGAAGGATACGATGTGGTGGGCCAGGCACAGACAGGTACAGGCAAAACGGCGGCTTTTGGCATTCCTATGCTGATGAAAGTGGATCCGCATGTTAAAAAGCTGCAGGGTATTATCCTTTGCCCGACAAGAGAACTGGCCATTCAGGTATCGGAAGAAATGCATCGTTATGCTAAATATATGCATGGCGTCAAAATTCTTCCAGTTTATGGCGGACAGGATATTGTTAAGCAGATTCGGGGACTGAAAGATGGTGTTCAGATCATGGTTGGTACGCCGGGCCGTGTCATGGACCATATGAGAAGGGGAACTGTTAAATTTAATCAGGTATCAACCATTGTCCTTGATGAAGCGGATGAGATGCTGGATATGGGTTTCATAGACGACATGCGCACCATTTTAAGCGAGCTTCCGGAAGAACGACAGACCGTTATGTTCTCCGCAACCATGCCGAAGGAAATCCAGGAAATGGTGAAGGAATTCCAAAGAGATCCTCGCTTTATCCGTATTGCCAAGAAGGAACTGACCGTTCCGGAAATCGCTCAGTACTATTACGATATTAAACCTAGTATCAAAACAGAAGTTCTCTGTCGTTTGATTGATCTCTATGAACCGAAGAGATCTGTTGTTTTCTGCAATATGAAGAAAAAAGTAGATGAACTGACGGATGAATTGAAGGCAAGAGGTTATTATGCCGAAGGTCTTCATGGCGATTTAACCCAGGCCCAGAGAGACCGTGTTATGAAGAGTTTCCGCAGCGGTCGGGTCGAGATCCTTATTGCTACAGACGTTATGGCAAGAGGTATCGATGTGGAAGAAATTGAAGCTGTCTTTAACTATGATATTCCCCAGGATAATGAATATTATGTTCACCGTATTGGCCGTACCGGCAGAGCCGGCCGCAAAGGCAGAGCTTTCTCTTTGGTTGTAGGCCGTGACATTTATAAACTCAGGGATATTCAGCGTTATTGCAAGACAAAGATCCTGCCTCAGCCTGTTCCGTCTCTTGATGATATTTCAAATAAAAGAGTTAATCGTGTTCTGGAAGAGGCAGCCAATGTCATTGAGGAAGATCCGGAGATACTTAAGGAAATGCAGGAAACCATCGATCAGTTCATTTTCGATAATGATTCCTCATCCATGGAACTGGCAGCAGCCCTCTTGAAACTCCGTCTTGGCAGTGAGCCGGATGAAGATGATGAACTGGAAAATATGGCTGAACCCCGATCACTGGATACTCCTTCCCGTAGAGATCGTGATGAAAGAGGTGGAAAAAGAGGCCGTCGGAAACATGATCGTGATGAGGGTGATGAAAGAGGCCGCCGCAGTCGCCGGGACAAAGACGAAAAGGACGGTAAAAAAGGAAAAAAGAAAAAGCATGAAGAGGATGATATGGTCAGACTCTTTATCAATATCGGCAAGAATCAGCATATAAGACCGGGAGATCTGGTGGGGGCTATTGCCGGCGAAGCCGATATTCCAGGAAGTATGGTAGGAGCAATCGATCTTTATGACAGCTATTCCTTTGTAGATGTAGACCGTGCCCATGCCGAAAAAGTTATGCAGGCAATGAAAAATGTTAAGATCAAGGGCCTTAAAGTCCGTATGGAGAAAGCTGTTGCGAAATCATGATGAGGGGATTTTTTGTTAATATTAAAAATTCAATGCTGTGGCTGGTTAAATGGCTTATTCTGTCACTTTTAATCGGCTGGAGTATTGGTCTTGTTATGTCCGGATTTGGTTATGTGGTGGAGAAGGCAACACAGTTTCGGCTGGAGCACTGGCCCATCATTTTGGGACTTCCTTTTGCCGGTCTTGTTATAGTTTTCTGCTACCGGAAGCTGGATCTGGAAAAGAGCAGTACATCCACAGTCATCGAAGCGGTGCGAAAAGAGCAGCATAAAATTACCTTTAAATTAGCACCTCTTATTTTGGTTTCCACGATTCTGACCCATCTTTTTGGTGGTTCATCAGGTCGAGAAGGGGCAGCTCTTCAGTTTGGTGGAAGTGTGGGAAGCTTTGTTTCCAGAAAGTTGAAAATGAATGACGGCAGTGGACGGATCTTTCTTCTGGCAGCCATGAGTGCATCATTTGCAGCTCTTTTTGGAACACCTCTGGCAGCAGCTATTTTTCCGATGGAATTTGTCAGTGTGGGTGTTCTCTATTATGCAGCACTGGTTCCCTGTGTGCTTTCAGCTTTTGTGGCTCATTCTGTGACCATCTTTTTCGGAACTCATGAAATCGCCATTCCTTACGAGATATCCAATGTACCGGGCCTTTATTCTGTTGCTTTTCTTAAGGGAATTCTGCTGGGAGTTTTGTGCGCCCTGGTTGGCATTATTTTCTGTGAGGCTCTGCATTATGGCGGCGGATTTGCCAAAAAGTGGTTTAAGAATCCCTATCTTAGGGTTGTAGTAGGCGGCTGTCTTGTCATTCTCCTGACTTTTATCGTAGGCAGTCAGGATTATAACGGTTTAAGTTCAGGACTTATCACGGAAAGTTTTAATGGTACGGCGCCGGCCTTTGCATTCCTTATTAAGATTCTTTTTACAGTGCTGACACTTTGCATGGGATTTAAGGGCGGTGAAATCGTACCGTCTTTTGTTATTGGCGCAACCTTTGGCTGTCTTATGGGAGGAATCCTGGGGTTACCCATTAATCTTGCTGTGGCCTGCGGCATGTGCGGTGTTTTCTGTGCCGTTACCAATAGTCCTATTACGTCTCTTCTTATAGCTTTTGAGTTATTTGGCTTTGATGGTATGGGATTTTTCGCTATCGTCGTGGCTATCAGCTATATGCTGTCCGGTTATTACAGTGTCTTTGGTTCACAGAAGATCATGTATTCCAAGTTTGATACTGTCTTCATTAATAAGAAAGCCGGTGAATTCTATGCTGATGTGAAGAAAAAGGCTCTTGAAGAGAAAAAAGAAGAACGGTCATGATTTGATATTAATGCGGGAACTGAGAAATGACACAATGGCGTCTCAGGACAGATAAATCAAAAATAAAGTCAAAAAAATCGAACGATGTTTGACGCTATTTTGACGGCAGATGAAATTAAGTTATTAGAGGAAAATGACTATGGCAGATACACTGGTGACAATAAAAAAAGGTGAAGGCCGTCTTTTAAAAAGCGGCGGGGCCTGGATCTTCGATAATGAAATTGCTACCATTTCCGGCACTTTCAAAAATGG